>JAEOSG010000032.1 GCA_016840485.1 Candidatus Baldrarchaeota archaeon | reverse complement strand
CGGGCGAACGTAGTAGGCAAGAACTATTGTTAATGCTCCGCTACCAGTTCCAGCTTCAACAACTTTCCAGCCTGGACCTATACCTGAATAGAGGAGAATTAAGCCTATATCTTTCGGATAGATTATCTGTGTTGTTCTCCTCATTTTTAAGATATAATCCTTAGGAATGGGTTTAAAAATTCGAAATTTCACGCCAGTGCTGCTTTTTATACTGCTTCCGTAAGGTTTGCCAATAATATCATTTAGGTTTACTGCTCCTTTATGTGTATGAAGTTCTTTGTCCTTTTCGGCTTTAACTAACCATCTTCTTTTTTCGTCAAATACTATGAGAACTATATCACCTTCATTCACAACGTTTGTTGAAGACATTGTAATCACCGCTTTAAATTAAAAAGCTCTTAAACTTGTCAATAATGCTTCTTTTAACATATTTTCCAACAATAGGAATTTTTTCTCCACATTTTGGGCACTCATTTTTCTCGGTTAAATTAAATTTGACTACGTCGAAAATGTATCTTTTAATTAAGAGTTCTCCGCAATTCGGACAATATGTATTCTCCCATGGATGTCCAGGTACATTACCTAGATAGACGTAGTTTAACCCTTCTTCTAAGCCAATTTTTCTAACTTTTTCTAGAAATTCAACTTTTGGGGGAGGAGCATGATATTTGTACGCTGGATAGTATCTTGTTATGTGCCAAGGCGTGTTTTCACCAAGATCCTTAACTATTCGACGAGCAATGCTGCGGAGACATTCCAAATCGTCATTAACACCTGTAACAATTAGCGTGGTAATTTCAATATGTGCACCTAAACGTTTTGCTTCAATACAGTTACGCCAAACATATTCAACATTTGCTCCACAAAAACGTAAAACTTCATCCTTACAGCCCTTAATATCTACGTTAAGAGCATCTAAACCAGCATTAATAAGCATTTTCAAAGCATCAACAGTCATATAGCCATTCGTAACAAAAGTATTATAAAAACCACGTTCTCTAGCGAGCTTAAAGACATCTAAGCTCCATTCAAAAAGCAATGTAGGTTCATCAAAACTTATGCTTGTGCCTTGACACCCATATTTACCAACCATTTCAACAAACTTTTCGGGAGAAATATAATTTGCTTTTTCTGGGTTAGGTGGAACCTTGCTTATGGAGTAATTTTGGCACCAAGGACAGGTGAAGTTGCAGCTCCATGTGCCTACGGTTAAAGCGACTGATCCTGGCCAGAAGTGAAATAGTGGTTTCTTTTCTATGGGGTTTGCGCTTATTGAAGATATGTCTCCGTAGACTAGGGTGTGTAGTTTGCCATCTATGTTTTTTCGTGTTTTGCAGAAGCCTGTTTTTCCCTCGCCTATGGTGCACTTTCTTTCGCAAACATTGCACCTTACTTTCTTGTTTTCTAGTTTTTCGTAGAGTAAAGCTTCTCGAATCCATGGTTTTTCCATACTTTACACCGTTCTAATATTTATACAACACTTAATAGTGTTAAATTCTCATAAATTATTTGTACAAAATTTGATTTAGCTATGTGAAGTTAATATTTCGCTGGTACCTCTTCAGGAGACTTTGCAATAAAACTGGAAGGGTTAAATAGTTATTTTAAGGTTGAATTTCAGTATTGGAGACTTAGTTGCTTATGCTTTTGCTTTGGCTAGTTGTTTTTACAATAGCGAAAAAGTTTCTTTTTATTTTAACTCTTTCAAGATCTTCGCTACTAATCTTTTCAATAATAAAATTAGCGTTTTTCAGCAATTTTAGAAATTCTCTTTTAGAAAAGAGGTGGTAAAATCTTTGGACATCTTTATTACCGACTTTCCATGAAACATATATGTCGCCGAATTCCTCGTTGCTACGCTTGAAAATTCTTTTGAAGAAATCTTTTAAAAAGTATCCTATGAACTTGGGTTGCCATCTTCTCCATACAGTAATTAAAGCTTTGCCATCTTTAACTAAAACTCTTTTAACCTCCAGTAGGCATTGGAGTCTAGCCTTTGATAACGGTATGTGGTGCAAAGTAGCTATGAAAAGTAATCTTTCAAAGCATCGATCCCTTAGGGGTAGAAATAGAACATCGCCAATGATCAAATGGATTTTTCCAGGCACATTGGATTTTTTAATTCTTTGTTTTGCAACTTTTAAGAGTTTAGGGGCTACATCTATGCCAACTGCTCTAAACCCTAGATTTGCACATAGTATTGAGTGCCTGCCATTACCGCATCCAACATCCAATATAAGCGCATCCTTAGATAGACTGTGAAAAAATTTTTCATGTTTAACGAAATTTACGAGAACTTTCCAAGGTTTTGCCCGAAGCCTATCATAGCTTTCCGCTATTTCATTAAAGGCTATCTTTACAGATCTCCTAACTTCTAACAAGCTTGACCCCACCGTCATAGTGACGAGAAAACTTGCATCAAAGAGTTGCTTTATTTTAAGGAAATAAAACGTTAAGTTAAACTTGAGACACCAAGTCGGCTTTAGAGTTAACGATTACTTGATTAAGATAGTTGAAGGGAAAATATTAAATACATAACATTTCCCTTTAAAGTAGTAGTCCATCTTAATATTGCGATGTTAAAGGGCCCGTAGCTCAGCTAGAGGTATCCATGTGCGAAAACCGGTAAAGTAGAGCGCCGGACACGGGCGCTTCAGCGCCTGTGGGTGAAGCTTTTATCTTATGAGAAAGGGAGAGACCCGGTGGTCGCGGGTTCGAATCCCGCCGGGCCCGCCAAACCTTAATATTGAGTTATGTTAAGAAATTGTTTTGATTGCTGATTTGGAATTAGTGATTATTCTTTTATTTTAACGAATGGTGGAGGTTCTGATAGGAATATTATCGGTAAATATTGGTATTTTGGGTCGTCTGTGTTGTCGCTGAATTCCAATTCTTCGGTTGGTTGACTTCTGTATTTTATGAATCCTCCTTTTGGTGCTTCTCCTTCTGTCCAAATGAATAATGGTAGTCCTCTTAGTTCATAATATCCGAGTGAAATGGTAAATGCACCGTAGATATGTTTGTTGTTTTGTTTGAAATATAGTACGTTGGTTGTTCGCTCTCTAATAACTCCTGTTGTCCAAGTTATTAATAATCTTACCAGATTTTTCAAATCTTTAACTTTTAATGTTAATGCTGGTTTAATTTCGCTCATATTTATCTCCCACCCCTTTATGCTACTTGCTTAATTCTATTAAATACGACTAATGGATGGAACCATACGCGTTATATGAGATTTATAGGAATATGGGAAGTTAATAGTACTTAAAGCTTAACATTTAGCAACGAGAAAGTGAAATTAAAAAAGTCTTAACAGTCAACTGTTTTAGGATTTTAAACTTTAAACTGAATATTTTTCTATTTTCTCTACAGTTCCTCCAGCTACCTCTAATATATAGTTACAGGCAGTTTTTACTGCAGTAAACACAGTCTTACTATCTAAGTTTGGTACACCATATCCTACAATGAGTACGTTACGTGTATTTAGGTCAATTTTTGTTTCATCTGAGTCTCTGTGAGGATAAAGGCATATTATTTTTTCTTGATCAGCAAGTACAAGCTCTTTGCCAGTAAGTTTAACCTTATTTTTACCTATTGGTTTAAAGTTTTCACCGTTTTTTGCGAATCTAACATGTAAGGGAAACTTCAGCAAGTCATGGTTATAGGCGCCAAGTGATATTCTTGTTTCAATACTTGCCGCGTTATATGCATCTACAACATTTGATATGTTAGGTATAGGTTTACCGCCCAGTATGCGTCTAATTAGAGCTTCTCCAGCTGGTCTAACTTTCGTAGGGTCTATTTTAAGATAATGCCAGTAAAAGTCCCGATATGCACGAATGATAGGATCATTTTTTAAGTTTTCTAGATTAAACTTCTCCTTAATCATAGAGGCTATACGATTATAGATTTCTTTGTTTTTCTCTGCCGGAGGACTAACCTTCACATTTTTTATAATTCCCAACGTAAGGTGTAGTCCACTTATTTTTTCTTTTACTTGTTCGTCCCAGATTATCATGGCTGGTTACCCTTCTATTTCCTTTTTAACGCTTTCAAAGCAGTATATGAAGATTAAGAAGAACATTATTGAAGCTGAAATTATTGAAAGTGTTATTAGGTGCTTATTGAACCTCCAGAAGATGTCGATGATTAAAAATCCAGCTGCAAATAGATACCCGATGAAAGGCCCTCTATATTCTACTTTTTTTAACCCTCTGATTAAAGATGTTAAAATTACGAAACAAACTATAATGAGGCAAAGAATGTTTATCGCTGAGAGAATTTGCTCCGCTGAAGCGAAAATTGGTAGGGAGTATTTTTCATATATTTCTTTGAACAGTGGATGCCTTGGTAATGGTAAGCCAATGAAAGCTAAGAATAGGAAAAATAGGAATTGGACTAATCTGATTAGATTTACTGGTACCTCCGTTTTTCTCCATCCATATATTCTTGCTTCGTACTCAGCCGCTCCTGTGTAAATTAACCATATTAGAGACCCTATAGCTAAGGAATTAACAATCCAGATTGATAAATCGTATATTAGAAATAAGTTATCCCACCAAGCGTCCAGAATCCAAGAGAACATTATTGAATATGCAGGTAGGAATAATAGCAGAAAGTATGATGGAATACTAGCAAAAGCTATGGCTAAAATAAAGCTTATGAGGAAAGGGGTTTTCTCACTTCTCTCCAATACGAATTTCGATTTTCTGGTGATTCTAACAGCGAGAATGACTGCTGTAAATACCGCGAGGGGAGGAGAAATGAGCGGAAAAACAAAGAAGAGGAGGATAAATATTGCATTAATGCCGTAGAATATTTTCCATCTCAGAGGCAAGATTGAAGTTGCAGATTTTATTTCATCGAGAGTCGCAGCCAACGTGTTTCTATTAATATATATGAAGAGAAGCCATGGAAAACTGAATGTTAAGGGCATAGCAAAGTACTTGAAGAAAGCGTCTAGGAAGCTTAGTTCTATTGGAGAACGTGAGATTAGAATTATGAAGTAAATTGGGGTTAGTATTGCTGATAGAAACACTAACAGCCTTGAAAAGGGACTTCCGGTTGGATAAAAAGCCAATATGCAACCTCCCTGGTAAATCATACATTACAAATTTAAATAAATTGTTAGGTTAAAATAAGGGTTTTGAAGATCATATCGATGGGGTAACGCGCTTGGATAGAAATGATTTTTCTTCAAAGTTAAGAGAAGCTACCAATAGAAATGGAAGTAGACTTGTTTTGGCTTTAGATTATTCTGATGTATTTTCGCGTTCAGAAAGAAATCTGTGGAAGATTAAGAAGGAAAAACTTCTCAAGAAAGCTGTGGAGACTCTTGAAAATACTGCGGAGCATCTCGCTGCTGTAAAAATAAATATGCAATTAATCTTACCGTTGGGGCTTTTTAACGATTTACAAAGAGTAGTAGACAAGGTGGAAGAGTACGAACTTCCGTTAATAGCGGACTGTAAATTAAATGATGTAGGTCATACAAATCTGTGGATAACACAACATATTTTTAATGCGGGGTTTGATGCGATTATAGCGAATCCCTTTGTTGGTTGGGAAGGTGGACTTGATACGGTATTTGAAGAAGCTAGAAAACGGGGTAAAGGTATTATATTACTGGTTTATATGAGTCACCCAGCTGCGCAAGAGGGTTACGGTCAAATTGTCTTGACAAATGAAGGTGAAAAACCTCAATATGTTATATTTGCTGAGAAAGCTTTAAAATGGAAGGCGAATGGAGTTGTCGTTGGGGCAACGCGTCCTATGATCGTAAAAAAGGTAAAAGATATTCTCGGGGAAACAGTACCTATATTTTCACCTGGAATTGGCGTTCAAGGGGGAAGAATTGAAGAAGCTTTTAAGTCTGGTGTCAATTACGCAATTGTGGGTAGAACTATTTTAAATTCACCGGATCCAGGTAAAACTGCTAAGAATCTAAAAGAAACGATTAATGATGTTCTCAGATTGTTGGGTGAGGAAAGGGGTGCAGGGTAAGAGGATATTTGTTTTAAAGGCAAATAAGGCTAGAACAGATCATAAATTTCATTTGAAAGGGCTTCCGAGTACTGGTGGACGCATGGATATAGTTTGCCGCTGCATAAGTAGAGCTCTACTTTATTACGGTAACGAAATAAGAGAGGATACTGTTTTTTACGCTGTTCTTTTGGGACCTCCGAATCCTCCTAAAACGATAAGGATAGATGGTTCTAGAGTAAAGAGTTTGGGAGCAGATGAAATATCTATAGGTAAAATGATAAGAGAAGCTTTAAAACGTTGCAGAGGTAATGTTGGGGAAGAAGTTTTAGTGGGAGTTAGCGTAACTCAGATGTCCTTTCAAGATTTAGTTGAATCTTTTGCGAAAAAAGGTTGTCATTTAATATATTTGCATGAAAGTGGAGAAGATATAAGAAAAACAACCTTCTTTGCGAAGGACATTTACGTTTTTGTTTTAGGAGACCACATAGGGTTAAATGATTTTGACGAAAGGCTATTAGATGGATTAGGTGCCGTAAAAATTTCTGTAAGTCCGAAATCGCTACTAGGGAGCCATTGTATTGCTATAGTTCACAACGAATTAGACAGACGTTTTTCTGCTCGATCAAGTTCATTATGAAGAAGAATGATCTGTATATCCATTCTAGGCAAGGTATTGCCAAAGTGAACACCAATTCCCCTCGTGTGCACAATTTTTCGGCTGGCTTCTTCTAATAGGCCTTCGCTACTTGTAACATACGCTATTTTTTGTAAAAAGCGTGTATTTCTTACATCGACTCCCCCTAGTGACGGGTACAGGATTTGATAGCCAGCATCTTTTAACTTGGACAATAATTCGGAAAATGAGTTTCTAAAAACAAATAAACCTGGATAGACCTGGATTTTTTCTTTAATTTTCTCGCAGGTATTTACACGTTTTTTAAATCTAATGATAGAGTTTCTTATTAACCCCAGAATGCTGCGCTCATCCGGTTGAAATCGTTTTAGATTCTTCCCTACGAACTTAAGACATAAAGTGTCAACATCCTCTTCTTTGAATAGAAGAAAGACTATTGTGTCTCTTCTAATATCGTGGGATAAGTAAAAAGCAGCGTTGAGACAACTTGCAACCAGGTAAGAATTTGGTATAAAAGGTTTAACTTGACCGTGTTTCTTGAATAGATTGTTTTTTAGAAAAGGGAGAATAAATATTCTTTCAAAAAACATGTACTCACCGCTTTAAAAGCTAAATCGTTCAAAATAGGTGGTCATGTTAGTTTAATTGAAAGGCGGGCTTCAAGCCGTTGGTCGGCAATCATCTTGAATCAACGTCGACAGGCTCCATCATCAGCCCATTTAGATTAAATTATCCTAAGTTTAAAAATGTTTACCTTTGGAAGTTAAGGGAACGAAACTGTTTCTAACTCAAGTAGTCTTTAGATGTAAATAGTAATGTTAAGTAATATTGAGTAATATAGTAGGGTTTAGCTATGGAAAAGCTATATCAAATAAAAGAGGCTTAAAGAAACTGTTGAAAGGGAGTTGAAGGAGAATGGAAGTGATTAAAGCTGTTAAGTTCAAGTATCACGGAGACCTCGACGAACTGTTTAAGGATTTTAGAGAGATGTTAGAATTTTTGCATCGATAAAGCTTTAGATATAGGTATTACCTCTTACGCTAAGCTAAGAAAAGCAATTTATGAGGAATGGAAGCAGAAATGGTATCCTAAGTATCACACTCATTACTGTCATTCAGCTTGTAAAATCGCTACAGCAATTTTAAAGAACTTTAGAAAGAGGAAGAAAAAGGGATTAACTGATAAAGACAGACCAGAAATTAAGAGAAATTTCATAAAGCTTGAAGAAGTGTTGTTTAAATTTGAAGGTAATAAAATTAGGATAGTTACAGCTCCAAGAAGTTACATAACGATTAAGTTAATTGTTGGAGAATACCAGCAAGGATTTATTGAAACTTGGAAGGGAGGGGGGCTTGATATTGGTGAGTTAATCATCAAGCAAGGTTTTATCGTAATCCCATTTAAGAAGAATGTTGAGTTCAAGAATATTGAAGCTGTTATGACGCTAGACATTAATGAGAAAAACGTTACTTTTTCGCTGTTTGATGAGGGGGGAGAAGTTATCAAGACCGTGAGATTGGATATCTACAAGGTGAAAAGAATACATGATGAGCATTCTAAGAAGAGAGAGAGGATTCAGAAAAACTTGCTAAGAAACCGATGAAGATGAGAAAAATCTTGAGGAAGTATTCTGGAAGGGAGAAAAGAAGGGTTGGAGATTATCTGCATAAAATATCGAGTATAATTGTTTCTGAAGCTGTAAAGTATAACGCTAAGATTGTAATGGAAAACCTGAGGCATATACGAAAATCAGTTAATAAAAAAAGTAAAAATCTTAGGAGAAGGGTTAAATAGGTGGAACTTCAAAAAACTACAGTTCTTCGTGGAGTATAAGGCTAAATGGAATGGTTTAAGTATTAATTATGTTAAAGCTTATAGAACCTCAAGCCTCTGCCCAATATGTGGGTCGAAACTAAACCCAAATGGGCAGAGGCTACTGAAATGCGAGAAATGTAGCTTAAAGTTTGATAGAGATGTCGTAGCAACTCTTAACATATTTAAGACAGGATGTGGGGAGTTCCGTTCCCCCCGAACGCTCCCCGATGAAGTCTGGCTTATAAAGCCAGATGGAACGGGAGAACCCCTCAAGGTGGCTGAATATTACCAAAAATTGATGAAGCTACCTTGAGGAGAGAACGGACTTAGAAGATTTAAATACTCATAGTTATAATCTTCGGTTATAAACGCTTGTATGTTATCGGGTTTCACGTCTTAAGTTACTCTGCCCGTTGTTGGGAACCGAGATTCTCGGTCTTTATGGTTAAAAGGTCGTGGTGCGGAGCAAACATGTACGCGGAATATCGTATTGCTATTGATGTAGGTGGAACATTTACAGATTTAATTGCTATGGACTCTAGAACTGGGAAAATAGTTACCATAATAAAGGTGCCTTCAACGCCGAAGAATCCTGAGAAAGGCGTCATTAAAGCAGTAGAACAATTTCTTCAACATTACGGATCCCCTAAGATAAAAGCGGTTATTCATGCAACAACTATAGCTACGAATTCTTTACTTGGACAGGTGGGCCTTGAACTTCCTAAAGTTGCTCTAATAACAACAAAGGGATTCAGAGATATAATAGAAATAGGAAGACAGCGTAGACCGAGGCTTTACGACCTTTTTGCTTCTAAACCTCGTGTTTTAGTTGAGAAAAAGTATCGTTTTGAAGTTTCTGAACGTTTAAATGCAAATGGAGACGTTATTGAACCTCTTAACGAAGATGATGTTAAAAAGATCATTGAAAAATTAAAGGAAGAAGAAATAAAAAGCATTGCTATATCTTTCCTTCACTCGTATCTAAACCCTATCCACGAATTAAGAGTAAAGAAACTATTACTCAGCACGCTTCGTGATGTTTACATCTCATTGAGCTGCGAAGTTGCGCCTGAACATCGAGAATATGAAAGAACATGTACCACAGTTGTAAACGCACTTCTTCTGCCAATTATCGAGAAATACTTTTTACAGCTTGAAGAAGGACTAAGAAAACTGGACGTAAAAGCGCCTCTTCTTATTATGCAGAGTAATGGTGGTGTTGCCTCCGCGAACATTGCAGCGAAACTTCCAGTCAGTGTGATCGAAAGCGGTCCGGCTGCTGGTGTTATTGCTGCAGCATATTATGGGAGAATAATGGGAATCAATAATGTTCTCAGTTTTGATATGGGTGGCACCACTGCGAAAGCTGGCGCTGTTATCAACGGTTCACCCCTCATTACAACAGAATATGAAGTTGGTGGTGAAGTTCACGCTGGTAGAATAATTAAGGGAAGTGGTTATCCAGTTAGATACCCCTTTATTGACCTAGCAGAGGTTTCTGCGGGAGGAGGATCAATAATATGGGTTGATAAAGGGGGAATTATTAGGGTTGGTCCCATTAGTGCGGGTGCTGATCCAGGACCTGCATGTTATGGAAAAGGAGGAGAAAACCCAACAATTACAGACGCTAATTTAATCCTCGGACGATTAAACCAGAAATATCTACTTGGGGGTAAGATGAAAGTTTTCCGCGAACTTTCAGAGAAGGCATTTAGAGATAAAATTTCGGCGAAAATAGGTGTAGAGGTTGAAGAAGCTGCTTTAGGTGCAATAAAAATAGCAAATACTGTTATGAGTAAAGTTTTGCGGATTGTAACTGTTGAACGGGGACTTGACCCACGCGACTTTGTACTGGTTGCTTTTGGAGGGGCTGGGCCGATGCATGCTTGTGCTCTTGCGGAGGATTTAGAAATTTCTAAAATTATTGTGCCAGCATATCCAGGGATGTTTTCAGCAGTAGGCCTTCTTATTACTGATTTTAAGCATACCTTTGTACGTTCTATAAGGAAAATAGTTGACGAAATTGATCCGGTAGAATTGGAAACTATATTTGGCGAATTGGAGACGAAAGGTAGAGAGATTTTAAGGTCAGAAGGTGTTTTGGATGATCAGATAGTTATTAGGCGAACAGCAGATATGCGGTATGAAAGTCAAGGTTATGAACTTAGTATTGCCGTAAATAATCCGGTTGACAAAAACGAGATAAAAGAATTGAAAAAGCGATTTCATGAGATACACCATTTAACATATGGGTATAAAATAGAGGAAGAAGCTGTTGAGATTGTTAATGTAAGAATAGAATGTGTAGGTCTTACAGAGAAGCCAAAGTTAAAAGTGCAAGAATGTAAACTGGAGGAGAATATAGAAGAAGCTATGATAGAAAAACGAACTATCTATTTTGAAAATGAAGAACAGTGGTTAGAAACGCCAGTTTATTTAAAGGATAGGTTAAGAGAAGGAAGCGTTGTTTTTGGTCCTGCCATTATAGAACAATATGATTCCACTATAGTCGTGTATCCTGAATGGGTAGCTAAGGTTGACAGTTATTCAAATGTCTTACTTAGTAGAGGGGAATAAGATGGTAGATTTAGTGACTGTAGAGATAATTAGGAACGCGCTGGAATACATATCTGAGGAGATGGGAATCATTCTAAGGAATGCTGCCTATAGTGCAAATATAAAAGAGAGAATGGATCACAGCTGTGCAATTTTTGATGAGCAAGGAAGGATGCTTGCACAAGCAGAACATATACCTGTACATCTCGGAGCAATGCCTGTTGCAGTTAAAACGGCGATTAAAGAATTCGAAGGGGATCTTTATGAGGGAGATATGATAATACTTAATGATCCCTACCGCGGAGGTACGCATCTTCCCGATTTAACAATTATATCGCCTGTTTTTTATAAAAGGAGATTGGTGGCATTTTCTGCTAGTCGTGCTCATCATTCAGACATTGGAGGCAAGGTCCCTGGATCAATGGTGGGGGATGCGATTGAAATATTTGAGGAAGGTCTCATAATACCTCCAGTTAAGCTTTTTGAAAAGGGTAGAATTCGTAAGGATATTTTGGAGATGATACTTGCAAATTCTAGGACACCAAAAATGAGAATGGGCGATATCTACGCACAGGTTGCAGCCAGTAGGGTTGGAGAAAAACGCATTCTTAAATTAATTGAAAAATATGGTGAAAGTGTTTTTAGAGAAGCTGTAGATGAGATTTTAAATTACTCAGAACGGCGGATGAGATCGGAAATAAGAAAATTGCCAAAGGGGAGTTATAGTGCAGAAGATTACATGGATGATAGTGGAGTTGAAGATAAACCTGTAAAAATAAAGGTAACAATTGAAATTTCTGAAGATAAAATGAAGTTTGACTTTTCTGGAACGGATAAGCAGGTGAGAGGCCCGGTAAATTGTCCATTCACAGTCACCCTTTCATGTTCTTATTTTGTTCTTAGAGCAATAACTGATCCTACAATCCCGGCAAACGAGGGAACGTACCGACCGCTTAAAGTATTTGCGCCGGATGGAACCATTGTAAATGCGAAACCTCCAGCGGCAGTTTCGGGTGGAAATGTAGAAACTTCCCAAAGAATTGTTGATGTCTTGTTAAAAGCGCTAAGTGAGGCTATTCCTGATAGAGTTCCTGCAGCATGCCAAGGTACGATGAATAATGTATGTTTTGGAGGAATTGATCCTAGGACTGGTAAACCTTTTACG
Source organism: Candidatus Baldrarchaeota archaeon (assembly GCA_016840485.1). GTDB lineage: Archaea > Asgardarchaeota > Baldrarchaeia > Baldrarchaeales > DXJG01 > DXJG01. Next base: position 12,846 of record JAEOSG010000032.1, on the reverse strand, counting down.
TTTTATGAAACAATAGGTGGAGGTTTTGGTGGTAGAAAGGGGCTCGATGGCATGGACGGGGTTCACTCTCACATGACGAACACGATGAATACTCCTATAGAGGAAATAGAACGTAGATTCCCAATAATGATCGTAAAATACTCACTTAGGGAGAACAGTGGAGGACTTGGGAAATGGAGAGGTGGACTTGGAATTGAAAGGGTCTACAAAGCATTGTGCCCAGTAGTTGTATCACTTTTGGGCGAACGACACAAGTTTCCGCCGTGGGGTCTTTTAGGAGGGAAACCTGGTGCAAAAGGCGAGTATTTACTGCAGCGAAAGACAGGAGAAGTTATTAAGCTAAAAAGTAAATGCACAGTTCATTTAGAAGAGGGAGACTTACTCATTATTAAAACACCAGGAGGAGGAGGTTACGGTAGTCCCCGAGAGAAGGGTTGAAAGAACTGTAGACATTGTTTCTTATACATTTTTAGATAAACTTAGTCTAGGAAAACTATTTTTCTCACTTACAGATTGAGGAAAAGCTAAGTTCTCTCTTAATGATGGAGTAAGACCAATTAAAACTGCTAGTTATATTTAGTTTGATATGCAAAATTTCACGAATACTTAAAAGGACAATTTAAATGACTGTTTAGTGTCAAATCTAATTTGTGATAAAATTGAGGGAGGTAGATACATGTCTAGCATTGATGTGGGGAAATCTGTATTTTCGAAGGTTGACCAAATCGGAATAGTTGTGAAAGATTTGGAAAAAACTATGAGGTTTTGTGAAAAAATATTGGGGGTAAAGTCGTTTTCAACCATGGAGCGGGACTTAGGGTATGCTAAGCTAAAAACTGGATTTTTCTGGTTAGGTAACATACAAATAGAGTTGATTCAAGTTGTTGAGGGTAGAACCATCCACTCAAAATTTCTAGAAGAAAGGGGAGAGGGCATTCATCACCTAGGCTTTTTCGTTAAAGATATAGAAAAGGAACTAGACCGTTTAAAAAAAGAGGGTATCAAAGTATTAGAAAGAGGAGAAGTCCTTGGAGTAGCTAAATTTGCTTATCTAGACACTGAAAAGGCATTAGGCTTTATTTTAGAGCTAATTCAGTTTTAGTTGAAAGAAAGACGCCGTCTATTAGCATTTGATGCAAGCACTTTTAATGACTTCATGAATTTCATGATTTAAAATGTACGTAAAGTTGAACTATTTAGAATGTCCAGTACTTCTTCCAAAACTGTGATGTTACTGTTAACGCGAAGTACTGGTCAAGTATTGTGGTAGCTTCAGGATCTATACGAACGTCGATAACAGCGGGAACGTTTTCTTTTAGTGCTCTTTGAATTGCTGGTTTAATTTCTTCAGGCTCGGTGACTATCTCTCCGTATCCTCCAAGGCTCTCAGCAAACTTATCATATCTTACCTTTTCATTTAATTTTGTCCCTACAGAGGATTTTTCCTTCGATTTCCATGCAATTACATTTCCGTGGTAAACCATGCCCCAATAACTGTCGTTTGCAATTATCGTTATGAACGGGATATTGTACCTTACTGCGGTATCTATCTCTGCGCCATTAAAGAGAAAGCTACCGTCTCCAGTTATAACAAAGACCCTCTTTTCAGGTTTTGCAAGCTTTGCAGCGATTCCCATTGGTATTCCTGCACCCAAATGCCCTAATGGTCCTTGTGAACCTATTATTTGCCCCGGGGAATGTGCTCTGAGATACGTATATGCCCAGACAGATGTATCTCCGCCATCCAAAATAACAATTGTGTCTGATGTCACAAATTCACGTATATCTTTCATTAGTCTCTCTGGTCTTATGGGCTTGGCTGTTGAGTCTCCCGCCTTTTCAAATCCTGAGAAGAACGCTTCCTTTATTTCTGCTAGCTTCTTTGCCCATGCGCTCTCTTTAACCTCTTCTTTCTTCAAGACTTGTTTTGTAGCTTCTAGTAATTGAGATAGCACTGCCTTGGGATCTCCAATAATTCCTAAGTCCATTGGACGATTCTTTCCAATAATACTTGGTTCTATGTCAACATGAATAACCTTCAAATCTTTTGGATACATTGTCTCGTCAACGCCAAATCCTAATAATTCATCAAAACATACTCCAACTGCGAGCATAACGTCCGGTTTCGCAAATCGTAAGCTTACAATCGCATTTCCTATACAGAGAGGATGCTCATCTGGGATACAACCTTGTCCAAGTTCATAATATGCTACAGGAATCTGTGTAAACTCAGCAAATTCTATTAACTCTTCTGAAGCACTCGACCAGTAAACTCCACTTCCAGCTAGAATTAATGGTTTTTCCGCATTTAGTAACATTTCTGCTGCCTTTTTAATTAATATTGGATCTCCGTAAATTTTCCCTGTTGCTCTGTATTTCTCTGGCGGGTGTATTGATATTTTTGATTCGTCACAGCGTAGGCACATCGTGTCTAGAGGAAAGTCTAAAAGTACGGGCCCCATTCTTCCAGAAGTTGCAGTTCTAAAGGCGTCTTGCACGTATTCAGGTATTCTGTAAACTATTGAACATGTTTTTGCCCACTTTGTCACGGAACAAGCTAATGCTACACTATCTACCTCTTGGAAAGCATGTTTGTCTGAGAAAACAAATGCTGCACGTCCCGTTATTCCAATTAGTGGGCTGTTAGCGTAGTATGCTTGGGCTAGAGCGGGAACTAGATTTACAATTCCGGGTCCTGCGGTAACGAGACATACTCCTGGTGTTCTTGTAACTCTTCCCCATCCGTCTGCTGCGTTTCCAGCTGCTTGCTCATGTCGCATACTTATGATTTCGATGCCTTCTTCGATTAATCCTTCATATATTGGAGCAATGTGACCGCCTGGCAAGGAAAAAACATATTTTACTTCTTCTGCTTTTAAGGCTTTAGCAACAAGTCTTCCACCTGATATTTCACCCATTTTTACCTCCCCATAACCTAAGATATTGGCAATCCGCTATAAAACTTATTTGGCCTTCTACCTGTAGTGAAAATTGCAGCGTCACAAATTACTAGCCTTCTTATTAAGTAACGTGATTTTTGCCTATCCTTCAGTTTTGACCTATTTTCACACTTTTCATACTAAAAAAGGTTGGAAAATAATTAAATGATTTAAAAGAGATTTATAGCTATAAGAAGGAGGTGTACCAATGGAGAGGGAACCGCCTAGGGTTCCACCCTACGAAACGAAATCGATATGCCCGGAATGCATTCTTGACGGTAAGGTTAATGTCATCACCGCAAAGGTCTACGAAGAAAACGGTAAGATCATGATAGAAAAGACATGCCCGCAGCATGGAACATTTAAAGATGTCTACTGGGGAAGTGCAGAACAGTTTAAGAGAGTTATGAAATGGTGGTACAAAGGATTAGGTTTAGAAAACCCCAGAACACAAACACAAAAAGGTTGCCCCCAAGACTGTGGTCTTTGCCCAAACCACAAAACTCACACAGCCTTAGCGTTAATTGATGTAACAAATCGCTGTAATCTTCGATGCCCAATATGTTTCGCAAATGCTGCCTCAGCAGGATACGTATACGAACCATCGAAAGAAGAAATTCGGAAAATTCTCATAAACTTCAGAAATAATAGGCCTGTACCAGCTCCTGCTGTGCAATTTGCTGGTGGTGAACCAACTGTCAGAGAAGATCTGCCAGAACTCATAAAGATGGCTAAAGAAGTCGGTTTTCCTCATGTTGAAATTGCAACAAACGGATTAAGGTTGATGGACGAAGAATATGCAAGAAAATTAAAGGAGGCCGGACTGAGCACAATATATTTACAATTCGACGGAGTTACGCCTAAACCGTACGAAATAGCTAGGGGACGTAACCTTTTACCGGAAAAGTTAAAGATTATTGAGGTTTGCAGAAAAGTGGGTCTACATAGCATCGTACTTGTACCAACATTGGTTAGAGGAGTAAATGACGATCAAGTTGGAAAAATCATAGAATTCGCCGTTAAAAATTTCGACGTAATAAGAGCAGTAAACTTCCAACCCGTTTCCATAACCGGAAGGATAAAACGCGAAGAAAGAGAAAAAATGCGTATAACAATACCAGATCTAATGAAACTGGCAGAGGAGCAAACAAATGGAAGAATAAAGGAAAATGACTGGTATCCAACGTCGTTTCCAATACCCTTAGCCAGAGCACTAGGACTTATAAAGGGAAAACCAGCTGTAGAGTTCTCAACACATCCAGCCTGTGGAATGGCCACCTTCATAGTAGTAGAAGAAAACGGTGAATATGCACCGATAACAAGATACATAGATGTAGAAAGATTCATAGGAACGATGGAAAAAATTGCTGACGACCTAGAAAAAGGAGGGCGAATCGATAAACTAAAATCCAAACTAAGACTACTTGGAGCAGTAAGATACGTAAAGAAAAAAGGTCTACTAAAAGACCTAATAGCAACAATCCTAAAACGCGGAGACTACAGTTCACTTGGAGAATTCATGAGAAGAATAATAATGATAGGCTCAATGCACTTTCAGGATCCATATAACTTTGACTTAGAGCGCGTAGAGCGTTGTTGTATCCACTATGGACTCCCAGACGGACGTATTGTCCCGTTCTGCTCAATGAACAGTATTCATAGACCCGTAATTGAACGGCAGTTTGCTGTATCGATTGAGGAATGGAAACGACAAAAAGGTAAGTTGACCGAAATAGAAGCTGCTAGTATAGCTATGAGTTAATTTAGTTTATTTTATACATTATTTTACTCTTTCTCTTCTTCCGTTACTTCTCCTATGGGTAAGTAGTAGTATTCGTTGATTGATTTTTGATATCTGTCAAGTCTTGATCCTTCTTTGTTTACTCTTGGCCTTCCTGTTTGTGGGTCGCGTCTGAATGTTATTTGCATTTCTTTGAGGAATGTGTTCATTCCTTCTCTTAGTCCCATTGGTGGTAGGGCTATTCCTTGTTTTCCGGGTTGTCCTGTGAAGATCATTAAGCTGTCTGCTATGAAGTCTTGAGCTACGATGTCGTGTTCCACAACGAATGCTGCTGCTCCTTTACTTTCCACAACTCTTCTTATTGTTTTTGCGACTGCTAATCTTTGTTCGACATCTAAAAATGCGCTGGGTTCGTCGAGTAGGTAGAGATCTGCGTCTCTGGATAAGCATACGGCTATTGCAACTCTTTGCAATTCTCCTCCGCTTAAATCTGGTACGTTTTGGTCTAAGAGGTGTTGAAGTTGTAGTGGTTGTATTATTTGTGATTTGTAAAGGCTTGTCCCAAACTTGTCTTTAGCTATTTGTCTTAGTAGCATCCTTACTGTTCCGTCGTAGTCTGGTGTTATGTATTGTGGTTTATAGCTGATTTTTAGTTCTTTTTGTGGTGGTATTCCCTCATCCGGTTTTATTATGCCTGCTAGCATTTTAACGAATGTCGTTTTTCCGATGCCGTTTGGCCCTAGTATGCCTATGATTTCACCGTAGTGGATTTTTCCTCCTTCTACTGTTAGCTTAAAGCCGTTGTAGGATTTTACCATTTTGTTAAATTCTAAAAGTACTGCTTCTGTTCCTAGTTTTTCTATTGGGGCTGGGTGAAGTTTGAAACGTACGGGTTCATCTCTAAATCTTATGTTTTCATCGGGTAGAAAACCGTCCAGATATATGTTGATGCCTTCTCGGACACCGTGTGGATGGGACACTACTCCATATACTCCTGGCTCACCGTAGAAAACGCAGACAAAGTCTGATAGATAGTCAAGCATTGCTAAGTCATGTTCTACGACTATTACTGTTTTGTTTTCCTTGATTAGTGATCTTATCGTTTTTGCGACTTTTATACGTTCTTTAACATCTAGGTAGCTTGAGGGTTCATCAAAGAGGTATACATCGGCGTCTCTAGCCATTACAGCTGCTATTGCTACCTTTTGCAATTCTCCTCCACTTAATACACTTAACTTACGGTTCCTCACCATGTCTAGTCCTAGTTTTTCTGAAAGTTCGTCAATTATTCCCCTTTCATCAATCTTTTTTAGAAGTTCGCCGACTACACCTTTTGCAACTTTTGGAAGCTTTGTTATGTTTTGTGGTTTATGAACAACACGTAGTTTTTGGTTTGCCATTCTTTCAAAGTAAAGTTGTAGTTCTGATCCTCTGAAATATGTTATAATTTCATCCCATTCTGGTGGTTTATCTATTCTTCCAAGATTAGGTTTTATTTCTCCTGATAGTATTCTTAGTGCTGTTGTTTTCCCTGCGCCATTTGGCCCGATTAAACCTGTAATTTTTCCTATTTTTGGTACTGGTAAGCGGAAAAGTTCAAAGCCGTTTTCTCCGTATCTGTGAACTAGGTCTTCTTTTAACTTCTCTGGTAGGTTTACGATGCTTATTGCTGCGAATGGACATTTTTTCACGCATATTCCGCATCCTGTGCATAGTTTTTCCGATATTACGGGTTTTCCTGTTTCTTCGTCAATGTAAATAGCTGCTACTCCTGTTCTAACCATTGGGCAGAATTTTATGCATGGAAGCCCGCAGTCCTTTGGTTTGCATCTATCCTTATTTAGCACAGCAACTCTCATAGAATTCTCCTCTGCTTTGAATGACTATATTTGTTGATATGTTATTTTGGCTCCGTTTATGTTTATGGTTTTATAGGGGAGAAAATATATTTTTTGATCAGCTATTCTTTCTATTTCTTCTCTGGCTATACATTCTGTGGGGTAGAATCCTTCTAACATTTTTTCAACAATAAGGACGGTTCGGTCTGGTGATTTTAATAACGGAATAACTGAATATGCATCTTTAATGGTTTGTTCTCTTTCTTTCAACTTTTTATAAAATTTTTCCAAGAGGAAGCTTATATGGAGGAGTATAAGTATTTTAAAATCATACGTTAACTCTTTATGATATATTTGGTGTAAGATATCCAAAAACTGTTTTTCTTCACGTATAGGGACCTTCCTTAAATAGCTTTTTAGGGATTCAAAATCTATCCTAAATTGTTTGCAAAGGTTTTGTAAGACTTTTTCCTTAAAACTATAGGAGCAGTCAAGTATTAGGACAGGTAGCTCGTTTTTCGACGCTTCTAAAACTATTTTGTAAATTAGAGTTAGGTAATCATTATTTTTACAGTGCAGTACTGCTATTATGTCTCCCTGCTTGAAAACAAGAACTTTATCGATAATGTTTATTTTTAGCAAGCCGGGCCACCTTTACGGTGAATATTTTAATCCTGCTACAACCTTTGGACTATCAGATGCCATTATTGCCCAAGATAGACTTTCTGAGCTATGTGCTATTCCGGGGTTTCCGTACTTATCCACGGCGATAATTCCCATTGGCAGGTTGTTTTGTCTTGTTTTAACTAGTTCTATACCTTTTTCAACGGCTTTTTGCGCTATTAATCCGTTTCTCATGAAGTCGCATACTGTTTTGGCGAGAACTAATCTTATAGCCACTTCTCCGATGCCTGTCGCTGATGCTGCACCAGCTTCGTTATCTGCGTAGTTTCCGCATCCTATAAGCGGTGTGTCACCTATTCTTCCAGGTAATTTTAAAGTTAAGCCCCCTGTGCTTGTTGCTGCTGCTAGGTTTCCATCTTTATCTCTTGCAACTGCTCCTACGGTATCGGTAGCAAGTTCTGGGATTATTTTAATTAATTTGGTTGTTTTCGGTAAGTACTGATGTTCTCCTCTTATTAACATCGTTTTATATTCTTTCCATATTTTTATTCTGTTCTCTGTGATAGGGTTGCATCTTTCTAAATTAAATGTTTCAGCCAGTTTCTCTGCAAAGTCTCCTGCAATGAATACGTGGTCTGTTTTTTCCATTATTATTCTCGCAAGAGTTACGGGGTGTCTAATATTTCTAATCATTGCTACTGATCCCGCATTCAGTGTTTTTCCATCCATTATTGAAGCGTCCATCTCGATTCTACCGTCAATGGTGAGTGTGGAACCTGTGCCTGCGTTAAATGTTGGATCATCTTCCATTACTTTAACAGCTTCTTCCACGGCGTCAAGTGCTGTTCCTCCCTTGCTTAATATGTCATATCCCGCTTTAGCAGCGTTTTTTACGCCCCTTAAGGCTCGATCCTTAAACTCCGGTCTAATACGCCCAGCACCACCGTGAACAATAATAATAAACTTTTCCATATTATTCGCCTCAAAAACGGTTTTAGGTAGGAAGACAATATTTGCAACAAATATTAATAAAATTATTTAGTCTTAACCTCTTAGGAAGTACTGCTACAGGGCTTGCAAAGAATATACAGCAACATACATTGAATATAAGACATAAAAATTATTTTAGAATATTCTTGGAAAGATTCAAAATTCTTATACGATTTTAACCGTATACACCGTCAAATTTGTTCATGGTTTCTCTACTCACATGTTTTGGTTGGATAGCAAACACTTATCTTACCATGCATATGCCAACCTTTATGCTTGGCGGATATGAGCGTAATATGTGGGCTTCAGCTTACATAGGTGTTGGTAAGCCTATGTAAGCCTTGGGGGCTCATTAGGCTCGGTCTCTCTCTTGGGTTCATAGGGAGCATATCATCGTCCTTGCCTCCGTTCGTGGTAAGGAAGCTACATCTGGTGGCTAGCATTGTAGTCGTTACGATGGTGAATCTCTGTCACTTCTTTAATATTCGATAAGCAGTAACCACGAACTTAAAGTTTCGATGTGCGATATTGAGGATAACTTGTCTTCCCTTTATTTAAAAGAGATATTAACAGAGCGATATCCCTACACGAACATTGATAAATTTAATTTAAAATTAAGTGTAGTTGCTGGGAACTGAGAGTTGGAACATAGAACGGATAGTGTTGAAAATGGGGAAGAAGACTTTAGATTTCGACGAAATCTACATTAGGAAAATACTTGAAGAAAAGAAGATAACTACTATTAGAAGGGGTGTCAGAAATTTTAAAGTTGGAGAAAAAGTTCTAATTACTTCTCAAGATAGAATATATGCCGAAGCGGAAATAACAGAAATCAGGCGTCTGAAGGTTTCTGATTTAACCGATGAAGACGCTTTAAAGGACGGTTTTTCATCCAAAGAAGAACTTCTTAGGGCTTTAAAAAAATATTACAGTTCAATTAGGCCGAGTGACACGGTTACAATAATCGGTTTTAAAATCCTCAAAAAATTTAGCGATTTTTAACTCATAAAAGCCAAAACAAACATTGTGAATCAAAACAAGAGGATAGTTTATATCAGGATTTAGATCTTATGTATTTTTAGTATGATGACTGGCGACGACACTGAGCTTATGCGATGATTGATGCCGTGGACACTGAACGCTACTAAAAATAGCTCAAAAAGAAAATGTGAAGAAAATATTTGGAGGAACAAATACTTTTATTTAAATGCGGTGAAACTTAGGTAGTAACAGCTAACATATCTTTGGATTGTACTGATTGTTGTTCCTCCTTTTCCTCTACGTCAACTGCAATTGCGAAATCGGGACAGTAGAGTTCGCATAGTTTACATGCTGTGCATTTTTCTATATGAAGAGGAATTGGTGGATATACTCCTTTTTCGTTCATTTTCTCAGATACAACATAAACTTTTTGTGGACAAAAGTCGACACAAATATGACATCCCTTGCAAAGTTTTTCGTCAATATATATTGCTTTAACCTTCTTAATCGGCATTAAAGTTCCTCCATCGGAATGCAGAAGAAGGTTGACATAGTATTATTTACTTATGCAAAACATAAAATAAAGATATCGATACATTGCCCTCTTGATTGAATTAAGAACAGTTAAAATAGAGAATTATGTGAAAACGTTTTAATATAAAACCTCATAAACTCTTAAGGCATTTAAAACGAAGCCTAGGGATAAAAATGATTATATACGAAGAGAAATATGCCAAGCATCTTATACATCCCATAGACCGCTCATGGGAAATATGGAGGTTTTGTCCCCACCGCTTTGCTGCAAACATTTACATTGGTTGTTCCCATGCTTGTGTTTACTGCTATGCTCGTTCCCTCAGACCGGATTATCATAAGAGAATTGAAGTTCGTATAAATGCTGTTGAAATAGCAAGAAAAGAGTTAAAGGAGTGGAAAGGAAGACTCCAACCTGTGAACCTTGGATCAGCAACAGATCCATATCAACCAGCAGAAGAAAAGTATAAATTAGTGAGAGGGGTTCTCGAAGAATTCTATAATTTTAATTCTCCGTGCTTCATTGCCACTAAATCCGACCTTGTTTTAAGAGATATTGATATTATTTCGAAACTTTCCTCCAAGAAACTTTGCGCTGTTCTCTTCACAATTATCACTTTAGATAAAGAGTTAAAGAAGATGATAGAGCCGTTTTCTCCATCCGTGGAAAGAAGATTAAACGCAATTAGAGAACTTTCAGAAGCTAAAATTCCCGTAAACATTAGGATAGATCCAATTCTTCCGTACATAAATGATGACCCTGCCATGTTGGAAGAACTTATATCAACAATAGCTGATTTAGGGGCTCGTCATGTTATTTCTTCCGTGCTTAAGATTTCTAAAACAGTTTGGAAAAATTTTAGAATATTTTTAGGCAAATACGACCGTACATTAATTAGGAAGTATGAGAGATTATATTTTAAGAAGGGTTTCAACGATCTTGCTGGTTATAGAAGAGCGGAAACCAAATACAGATATAAGGTTTTAAAACAAATAGCTGAACTATGTAAGAAACATAAACTAACATTTGGAACGTGTAAAGAGGGTTTCTTCGACTTGCACACCGAGAGATGCAGTGGACTAAAACTTAAAGGAAGATATTACCCAAGTTTAGAAAACTACTGGAAATTTCTTTACGAAAGAAGGGAGTCCACATCTTTGGAAGATATTATACATATTGCAGAAAGCTTTAGAACATCCAAAAAATATCGGAGAAAACTTAGAACTGCTTGGTTTAAAGGAATACTTTTCAAAGATATTCCCGGAATAAAACAGGAAAAAGACCTTGAAAAAGGCATAGTTTACATGGTACAAGGTGATTAAAATGCAATGTAAGAAATGTGGCCAATGCTGTTTAAACACTGAAATGATGCTTTCTGAAGAAGATATAAAACGTTTAGAATCCCTTGGCTATCCTAGAGAAGAGTTCGCAGTAGAAAAGAGAGGCTTCATTTTCCTACGAAATATTAATGGACACTGCTTTTTCCTAGACCCTAAAACTATGAAATGTAAAGTGTATGATTATAGGCCAACCGGCTGCAAATTCTACCCCATAATCTACTCAATACGTGAAAAAAGATGCGTAGTAGACGAGGATTGCCCTATGAGCCATACCGTAACCAAGGAGGATATCAAGAAACATTGCAAAGAGATAGAAAATTTTGTTGAAAGGTTAATCAAAGAAGCTGAACTGAGGAGACATTTGACTTAATGTAAATTGCTTATATATTGTTCAGAGTCTATGTCAAAAGCAGAAAGTATTTTTATCCTTTCTGCAACTACTTAAATAGTAATTTGACTAGTACACGTTAGTTTTAGTGGAGGGGCAAATTTATGCCGGTTTGCCCTAATTGTGGGAAAAAAGTTGAGGAATGGGCGACTTTTTGTCCTTATTGCGGCTCAAAACTTCTTGTTGATAAGGATAAACTTAAATCAGAAATTGACAGACTTAAATCTAAAGAAAAACTGGGAATAACTCTAATGATATTATGTGACCTTACAGCTCTCCCATTTATAATCATGGGTCAAGATTATATCTTTTTCGTGACTATTATGATAGCAACAGGTTTCAGCGCAATTTCACTACATTACAACCGTATGAGAGCAAAACTCGAGGAAATATATAAGAAAAGTAAGTAACTGGAACTTAGTAGAAGTGTTGTGGTAAGACACATCAATCCAACTAGATTTTATGTAATTGACATTTAAACATAGTTTGAGAAGAAATAGAGTCTATAAGCTATTTTTAGGAATATCGTAAGAACTAGAACATTTTGTTAGAAAGTTAATTTAGGGAATTAAATTAAGAAAATAATTCAGATCTTAATTTAATGTAGACCTTACGTATAACGTTCCTTAGATCTGTGCTAAGAATGATTTTATCTTTCTTAGGTGTTCTCAGAAAATATTCTAATAGTTTTTGATCGCTTTGAGAGAGTTTTAAATTCTTGTCCAAAGCTAGTTTCGCAATTTTTGAGAAAACTTCCTTAGAGAAAGAGATACTTGGCCGCTCAAGCTCAAACTCTATAACTACTACCTCATCTCCTTCCTGAATTCCCTTATAATGAGTAGATAGAGTGGCTAAAAGATGTTCTCTTCGACTAAAACCCTCAAGCATCACATCACGATCACTTAACTCTGAAACCTTCTTTTTAACTATTCTCCTTATCTTCCCCCAACCTATCAACCTACCCCTAGGTCCCCTAGTATAAAATTCAACAACATCACCAGGATTTAATCCTTTATCTGTTTTCCTTATTGTGGCCCTTTTAATGCCCAGTAAAATGTCTATGGCATATTTCTTATCGAAAGAAAGACGTTTAAACTTTTTACCCTTAGAATGATCTCTCATTCCTACCATCTAGCAATTTAACTATAGACAATTTGAAAATACATTTTGAAAACGGACATAAATGTTTAATATTAGAGGGGGTCTGAAAAGGGTGCGGTCATCACCCTATCTGAACCCTACGTAATTTGCAGCCTTAGTGGCGGCTCTTCATCCCCAAAATAGCAATTTTATAATTTAAAATTTAAATTTTACTGGGATTCACGTTTTTAAAATCTCTTTTGATAGCGGATATTCAAAGAGGAGATGTCGTAAAACCACAGTTTCACGAAATGTCTTGTTACTAAGTTAGCAAGATTTTATTGTATTTTAGAATATTTTTAGTTTTCTTAGTAGGGATTCTTTTATCCA
>JAEOSG010000307.1 GCA_016840485.1 Candidatus Baldrarchaeota archaeon | reverse complement strand
TTTACAAGATTTCCTTCTTGCGCTTGTGATAGCTGGATATATCCCATGCCTATGCCACGTTTAAGCAGTGGCGAAAATGTTCTTTAACCACAAGGGAAATAAAAGGCTTCACAATCTGTCTAGGAAGAGATGAACTGGAATGGGGATTAAAGACCGCCTATCAAAAGAAAAGGTTATGACCAGTTTTAAAAAAATGGAAAAACTTCGAATACAAATCAGCCACAGCTCAATACTCACTTTTTCAGCTCTAATCTTGATACTTTTCACAGCCTTCATGATACGCATCTTCCCACTGCGCTGGGAAATAGAAACTGGTTCTCTACACCTTTCCGAGTTCGACCCATATCATCAATACCGCTTTACTGAATTTATATTAAAAAATGGATTCGACTTTTGGAACTGGCAATACAAAAACTGGATTGACCATCGAAGCTGGTACCCCAAAGGAGTTAACGTCTTAACAATGTCTTACGTAGGTTTACCGCTTACAGCAGCATTTTTATATCAAATAATTTCGTGGCTAGGCGTTCCAATAACACTAATGAACTTCTGCGCATTATTCCCAGCCATAATGGGCGCATTTGCTTGCCTAGCAATTTTCTTCTTAGGAAAAGACATTGGAGGAACACCTGTTGGACTTTTAAGTGCTCTTTTCCTAGCTTTTAGCCCTTCTTATATTCAGCGAACTTCTGTCGGCTTTTTTGACGACGAAACAATAGGCATAGTAGCGCTTCTTTTTTTCACGCTCTTCTTTTTACGCTCAATCGAAGATAATAAACCATTAAATTCGAAAATAAAATATGCGCTTGCAGCCGGCTTGACTTTAGGTTATTTCTGTATAGGATGGGGCGCAGCCTTATACCCTATAGGTATTACTGCGCTTTTCGTTTTTATGCTCGTGTTGCTAAATAGGTATAACCGGCATCTTTTGCTATCTTATAGCCTAACATTTGGATTGGGATTGTTTATTGCAATAAGCGACCCCTATGTTTCTACAAAGTATCTCATGACATCCGCTGTGATTCCAATAGCAGCAATCTTCATATTACTTTGTTTTAAAGAAGTTTTTTCAAATTTGGAGTCGCCTAAGTGGAGACTTACTTCACTTATTATTCTTTTAGTGATTCTTATTGGCGGTTTTGCTTTGCTTTGGCAGTTTGGATACATGCGAGGCATAGGAGGAAAGTTCATCTCAGTTATTAATCCTTTTGCACGAGAAGCCTCTCCGCTTATAGAGTCTGTTGCCGAGCATAGGATATCCTCTTGGGGGTCAATATATTTTGATCTAGGAATAGGCATAATATTCTTTATTTCAGGTTTCTTTTTTATCTCGAGAAATCTTAACAACAAGAATTTGTTTCTATTACTTTTCGGAATCACAGCCCTATACTTTGCCTGTTCTATGGTGCGTCTGCTTGTCCTTTTAGCTCCAGCTTTCAGCCTCTTAGCTTCCGTGGGCTTAGTTGGAATCCTAAAACCCTTTGTTACCTTGTTAAGGGAGCCGCCTAAAATTTTCGCAAAAAAGAAGTATGGCTTAGCGACCGTAGGAAAAGAGTTCAGCGGAACTGCAATTTTTCTCATATTCATTCTTTTGATGACAAACTTTGTTATTTCCCCACAGTCAGGCGGCATGCCCAGGGTTTACTCTCAAGCCTATTCCCCGGTAACCATCACTGCGGCAAGTCTTCCGATAATTCCAAACAAACCAGTAAGCGAATGGTTAGATATGTTGGATTATTTGAAAAGTAACTTTGGTTCTAAGCCTATAAGCGAAAAAGTTGTTTGTAGCTGGTGGGACTATGGATATTGGCTTTCAATGCTCGGAAATGTTACTTCGCTTGCTGACAACGGTACTATAAACCGTACTCAGATAGAGAACATAGGTTTCATATTTATGGCTAATGAGACACTTTCTGTGGAAATGTTGAAACGGTACAACGCCAAATACATCCTTGTCTATACAACCATCGACACTAATGGGAACTGGTTTGGTGCAGGAGATGAAGGAAAATGGGCTTGGATGGCAAGAATTTCCGGCAATAATAAAGACCGTTTTGTGAATGTAGAGAAGATAATTGATGCTGATTCTATGTGGGTTGACGAGAAACCTTTTGGAAATTTGACTCTTGGATGGGATTTTGTAGATACCAATGAAAATGGCAGATATGACAGAGATCAAGACCAACAAATACCGAATCCTATAGGACAAAACGCCACTATATATAAACTTATGAACTATGCTAAAGAGCGGTGGCTAGAGGTTAACCAGGGTGGTTCCACATCGCAGGTTCTACAGTATTTTGAAGAAGAATTTATTGCCGGTTTGAACAGGTCTGCAGGAGACTCTTATGGAGGCATCATACCATTAGTATGTCTTTA
>JAEOSG010000306.1 GCA_016840485.1 Candidatus Baldrarchaeota archaeon | reverse complement strand
CAGCGCCGTCGATAGATATCTCGGCGATTTCGACCGTGTGCGATTCTGCCTTAAGAAAGGATTGTCGGTAGAAGAGACTTCATTCATAACACAGCTTAGTAAATCGCTGGTTGTGGAGTACGCTGATTTGATCGTGAAACTATACGAAGGCGGAGGTGGTGAGAAAGAGAATGTTAATTAAGTATAGGGATGATAGATATAGTATGGGTCACATGGCACTATTTCTAATTTTAACTTTGTTTTTGTCTTCTTATCTATTTTACCCATCTCCATATCTTAATTAATTTCTTTCCAAATTTTAAATCTTTTCAAGGCGACGGCGGGCATTTCACTTAACGTTCTGAGCATATCTGAAGTCCTGCGAAGCAGGATTTGGGCGAAGGCGTAAGCTGTAGCCAGATACGCTCTGTTATATGACCGAGCGAAGCGAGGGGAAGTCGCGAAGGGCGGGCATGAAATTTCATTTTTCCCAAATTTGAAATAGACGGTTCGCAGCTTGTATATGTCCATCAGATCTTATTGGAGATAAATTCATTTTAGTATTTAAAGCCACCTCGATTAAGTCATAGGGGTTGTTCAAAAAATCATTTAAATTCCTTACCACAGCTCGATTAACTTTTTTTAACATCTTTGCATTTTCAATCGCTTCTGGATGGTTCTCCTCAACAAGTATTAAATGTCTAATTCCATAGGCAAGTGTTTCTGAAATTGTTCCATATCCTCCTCTAGAAATAACTAAATCTGAGGTATTTATATAATCATGAAGCCTAAATGGTTTGGGTACTTGTTTGATATTATCAGAGACAGTAGGTAAATCTGCTAGAAAAACAATCCCTTTTTTCTTGTTAACATTTATCGAAGAAAATAAACCTCTCCATACAGAAGTACCGCCACCAGCGAATAGAATTACAATGTCATCGTCTTTGTTCCCAAGCTCTTCTCTAACTTCTTCTCTTTTCCTTGGCTTCCTTACAATTAAATTTATAGGCTTTGAGTTAGGAAATTGCTCAGGATGTTTACTAAAAGGTGGATACAAAAATTCTGATATTCCACTTAAACACTCTTCAAGATATTGAGAAACCTCTTCAAACTTAGGATCAAGTTCACGTAATAACCAATGCCACGTAAAATGAGATATCGCAACTGCAGGCTTATTCAATTCTTTGGAAAGCACGCCTGCCTCTTCAACAATATCTGTAACTATTAAATCAGCATTTAATACATGTGGAGAATTAAGCATGTCTCTAATCCACTCTTTCGACCTTGTAATATAGTTTTGAAAAAGATTGTATGTCCGTTCTACATCTACACCACCTTCTCGTTTTACTAATCTAATAAGGTTAAAGTATTCATTGATTTTAATTCTTTTATCCAATATTTTAGTAGCAAGAGGGATGGGATCCCTACATTGAAATGTAATTTTTGCCCCCTTCTTAACAAGCTCATTAGCTATACAACTCTGTCTAACTGTATGGCCATAGCCTTCATCGCTAACAAGGAACAAACAGTTCATCTTCTCACTTCTGGTTATTTTCATCGTATTTCTTTATCCGTTTTTCAAAATCATCTTGGATTTTATCTATACTTTTCGGCTTTAAGTAGAATTTATAACAACCTAAAAATGTTAAAAATAATACTGCAATAATAACTAAAGTGAGCTGTGTACAAACTTCTAAATTAGTTTGGAGGAACAATCCTACGAAGATTCCTGCCATTAATGAGTAAAATCCTATAAACACAGTATTTGCCGACACCATTTTCCCAAATTCATATCCTTTCCTGTACTTAGTAAATCTTCGGTAATCTTTCGGAAGATCCCATTCACGCACTGCTATTTCTTCTGCTAACCTACTATAGATGACGAAGGGGATATTCCATGAATAGGTTACAAGGTATCCCAGAATTGAAAGTAGTATTAGAAAGACTAGAAGAGGTGTACTAAAACCTTTAATAGCACCAAAATATGCAAAGGTACCTGCTACTATCATTGAATATATATTAGTAAACCACAATCTTTGAACCTCCTGATGCCTTGCATGGAGCCAGTATTGTTCGTAAACTCTTCTTAAATTT
Organism: Candidatus Baldrarchaeota archaeon; assembly: GCA_016840485.1. Lineage (GTDB taxonomy): Archaea > Asgardarchaeota > Baldrarchaeia > Baldrarchaeales > DXJG01 > DXJG01. The sequence continues at coordinate 309 of JAEOSG010000306.1, read as the reverse complement.
TCATCATCCATTTTTGACACCTCCATTACTTTATCATTAATAAAAGCCCGCCTGAAGCGATTTTATATAACTTCGGTATATCCGCACTGCGTAAATAACTCCCATTTGGTGTTATATCCGCAATATTGCGCATATACATTCCTCTGGATGAAACTCCCATTTCCTCGATCTTCCTTCCTTTCATCGTTTTACGCCTCCTCCATTCTCTTTCTCACACAAACTATCAAACTATCTAATGGACTGGGATGCACCCCTCTATCAGTCGTTTTGCCCACTTCAGTTTCTTCTTCTTCCTTTCGGTTACTTGCG
>JAEOSG010000305.1 GCA_016840485.1 Candidatus Baldrarchaeota archaeon | reverse complement strand
CAGGATTTGTTATACCTAGATAATAAGCATAGGCTTCTTGCCAGTTATAATCGGAAGGCGATTTCCACTCAGGAAGAAAGAAGCCAAGAAGCCTTCCTCTGTTGAACTGAAATTGTTCTTTGGGCATCAATCTCCCTGTTTTTGGATTTTTAATATTCTTCCACTTTATGGGATCTAAAGCCATTCCCCATAACTCTTCTTTTGTATATTTTTTGGCAGTAATCGGATCATATTCATTAACACTAATTCTTTCTGTTGGAATACCAGCAAAGATCATAATAGAGAGAAACTCCTTTTTAAAGCACCTCACATAATCACCTTTTGACCATAATCCATGGCTTTCAATTCCCTATTTGAGATTTTTAGTTTTGAGGTGTGGCTGTTTTTTGTTTGTTTTTGTGGAGGGGTGTTCTTGATTATTATTGTAATTGTGACGTTATTTATAAAGATAATCGAGTGGGGTGTGTCGTTTGAATATAGGTTGCTGCATAGATTTTGCCATTTAAACTTGTATTCAACAAAAGCTTGTAACTAACTAAAATGGTAAAATTGTTTTTTAACTCTAAAATCCATGTTAGTCAAAGGTTTATATGCTCAACGTTATGTAATGTTGAAGAACACTGGCATTTTAAATGCCAGTATTTCGTTTGATTAGTTCAAATTAACTAAAAATTGTTGAGACTATAACTATGTGAGCGTTTTTTAAACTATATTTTTGGCAACGTTAGAAAAAAGCACTCTATTAGTATTAAAACAGATTCTCGCTGAGTTTTGTGAATTTTGCGGTATTCTCAGATTACATAAAGAATACGTAACTAAAAGATGAATAACGGTGTTTTATGAAATGTCTAATAATATGTAAAAAGTGTTATCAAAACAAAGAAGACGCAAAAACTCGAAACATGCTATTAAGTTAACTATTACTCAATGTTGGCTCTTTTGTTAATTCCGTGTACGGATAAATATTTGCTACTAAAATATTCAAGTCAAAACAAAGAGTAACACATAATATAAGTCAAAAGAAAGCGTGAATAATTTGGGTAATGTAGCCTTCCCGTTTTTACGAATTTTAAACATTTTAGCTAACTATGGCTTGATTACCTAAACATGATACAGATCTTACCAGAACCAGTTTATGCCATGAATTTATGTCCTCTTATTATTTCAAATGCTAACCCCTGTCATTCCCTTCTGATTTATTTTAATATAATGGGTTTTAATTTATTTGTTACATTTATGCTTTGAAAGTATTTAGCTTTATAAAAGAATCTGAGAGTGTATATTTGGTGGTTAGCGTATGCCTGTTGAGGTTTTGTTGGAGTTGGTTGCCGATAGGGATGTGGTGTTTCCTTGTTTTACTGGTCATATTTCTAGGGGTTTGTTTTTGCATATTTTGCGTCAGGTTGATCCGGGTTTGTCGTTTTCTTTGCATGAGCCGAATGTTCGAAAGCCTTATTCTGTTACTCCACTAATGTTTAAACCTCAAAAAAGAACAAAGGAGGGGAGAATTTTAGGGGCGAAGAATCCGTGTTGGGTTTCTTTTCGGTTTTTGAGGGATGATCTTGCTCAGAAATTTATTAAATATTTTTACGGTAAGAGTGGGGTGTTGATTTTTGATGTGGAGTTTGATGTTAATTCGATTACAATAAGAACTAAGGAGTATGGGGAACTGGAGCGGGAAGCTGAGAAGCCTGTTGGGAAGGTAAAGTTGGTTTTTAGGTCTCCGACTTATTTAACGGTGAGTGGGACGGATTACCATTATCTTTTCCCTGATCATGTGAGGGTTTTTCTCCATTTGATGCGTTTATGGAACGAATTCACATCTACAAGGAAGTTTAGCGAAGAAGAGCAAAATGAATACGGTGAGTGGTTGTTTAAAAATGTGGGTGTGGCGGCTCATAAGGTAGGGACTGTGCCGGTGGTTTTTAAGGAGAGGCCTTTGGTGGGGTTTACAGGGTGGGTGGTCTATGAGATTAAGGATGAAGGTGGGTGGAATAATGTGACGCAGATGTTAGCTATGTTTGCGGAGTATTCGAATATAGGTGGAAATAGGACAGGTGGATTCGGGGTAACAAAATACGTAAAACTTTAGAAACATGAAATTTTATTTCAGAGATGTTTGGCTTTTAGAATCTTGCGTGAAGGGTGAAATTGATTCAGAGGATGTTTTCTTTGCTATGTTTTATTTCTCTTCTTCGGGTAGACGGGTTCTTTTTATTTCTAGTTTTCCATTCCTGTTTACAGCGTAAATTATATAGTGTCCTTCTTTTGAAATTAGTAGTATCTCGCCTGGGGCCAACTTCTCGTAAATTGGTTCTTTTTTCTTCTCTTCTTCAGAAGGCATATTATCACTTCTAAGTTCTCCAACAGTATAAAGGATATA
>JAEOSG010000304.1 GCA_016840485.1 Candidatus Baldrarchaeota archaeon | reverse complement strand
GAACTGCTAATAAACGATTTTATCAGGTATTGGAGCAACGAATATTAGATATTGCACATAAATATGGAAGCATTATTTCAGGGCCGCGAGTACTTGTGGAAGTAAGGGAAATAGATGGAAGAATAGTAACAGCAGAAGACGTAGAAACGGTCATAAAGAAACTTGTAAAAAAGAAATATTTACATGAAATCGACAAACAGCTGTACATTGTTCCAAGCCTAGATCTTACAGTAAGGGAACTGGAACTAATAAAACTATTCTACAAACATGGTGGAGTTCTTGCACCAACAGATGCAATGCTTGAGTTACCTAATGTTTTCAGAACGGTGGATGACGTCTTAGAAGTTATTAAGAAACTGCAGAAGAAGGGCATTATTATAAATGGTAGCTACGAAAGAGGTATGCAGTTTCAGCTACCCGCTGCAGAAATAAAAAGCAAAAATGAAAAAGAAAAATGTTGATTTATTGGAATTTAATTCCTCTTGATAAAGAGAATTCTCTAAATACAAAATAATGAACGTATAAAGTTTCAAAAACGCCAAAGGTAAACCACTATTTCCAACGTTACTTAACCTAACCGTTGAGAATTGTTTAGGGATAATCATTAGTATAATCCTTATATTTATTTTATTTTTAAAATACAGAAAAATGTGTATTAAAATTGCTATTGTTCAGATATTTCGCTTATTTCCTTGCATAGAATTTCTGAAATCTTCAAGGGAAAAGAAAAGTGCACTAGCAGTTTTTAGATTTTTGGAAGAAGTATTTCGATAAATTCTATTGGAGTCTTAAAAGCATTTCTTATTAAATCTTAACCTTAACCAAAGTAGAATCGTGATTCGCAGTTAATCGAATGTTTCTATTTCCCTTTTCATGAGATTTCCCAACACTAAAGAGAAACTTCTTTCTAAGCCTCAGGTACGGCTGATTCTTCCATAGTTTAACTTTTGATAAGCCGAATGACCATAATGTGCATTACTCAAATATTTCGTTAATCTTCTCTCTACTCTTTCCACCCAAGTTCAGAACGAATTAAATGATGCGCCAGTTTCACAGCATCTCTGAACAAACGCATCGCGTAGAGAAGTTTAGCTCTCGTAACCAAATCACCCACAACGAGTTTGCCGTTGATCGCAACATAATCTACTTTTGCCTCCTGTATTTTTCGGTTTAAATTTACGAAAAATAAAAGGGTTGTTATCCGAATTTTCCATTGACGTAATTAAAGGTTAATTCTTTTTCTGGGGTTTTGAAAATTTTTTCGGTTGGTCCGTATTCTATTAACTCGCCGTAATAGAAAAACGCGGTATAATTCGAAATTCTCCATGCCTGTTGCAAGTTATGAGTAACAATGACGATAGTATATTCCTTCTTTAACTCTTTTATAAGTTCTTCGATTCTAGTTACGGAAATTGGGTCAAGAGCAGATGCTGGTTCATCCATTAACAGAACTTCTGGGTTTACAGCAAGTGCTCGTGCAATTGCGAGTCGCTGTTGTTGTCCAAGTGAAAGAGCAAATGCAGAGTCGTTCAATCTATCTTTTACTTCATCCCATAAGCCGACTTTCCTTAAACTTTCTTCTACAATAACATTCAACTCATCTTTGTTATTTACTCCATGAATTCTTGGACCATACGCAACGTTTTCATATATCGACTTTGGCAAAGGTGTTGGCTTTTGAAAAACCATACCGACTTTTCTTCTCAACTCTATGACGTCCATTCCCGGATTATAGATACTCTTTCCATCCAGTTTGACCTCCCCTTCAACCCGAGCATTATCCACTAAATCAATAAGTCTATTCAATGTTTTAAGGAACGTAGTTTTCCCGCACCCAGAGGGCCCTATAATTGCAGTCACTTTCCTTTCAGGAATTTGAATGTTTACATCTTTTAATACATGGAGATTTCCGTACCAAACGTTAAGATCAACTGTCTCTACCTTACTTTTCATCGTTATCTCCTCCATTTACGTCTATAATGGGCGCGTAAAACTATTGCTACCAAGTTAAGTAGAAACACTAGGCTAAGGAGAATGATGGCAGCCGTATAAGCTTTGTTCTGGGATGTACTAGGAGACGTAACTAAAATCACGAATAAATAATAGGTTAGAGAGATAATAGGGTCAAACGGTGTTCTTGGCAATCCTCTCATCGTCAATGCGCAAGCTGTAAATAGTATGGCTGCTGTTTCTCCAGCAATTCTCGCTATCCCAAGAATAATGCTGGTTGCAATGCCTGGAGTCGCTGTTGGAAGAACATTGTCCTTTATTGCTTGCCATTTTGTTGCTCCCAAAGCCATAGCTGTTTCTCTGAATTCTTTAGGTACCATTCTTATTGCTTCTTCTGAACCTCTTACTATGATTGGAAGAGCCATTATGGTTAGTGTAAGCCA
>JAEOSG010000102.1 GCA_016840485.1 Candidatus Baldrarchaeota archaeon | reverse complement strand
GTATTTAATGAGTTCCATAAGTTCTTCTTTGTGCGGCGGGATGGCAGCAAGCCTGAATTGTCCTCCTAAATCCCCAGTTTTTTCACATAATGTAACATTATGTCCTCTGAGCGCTGTGATCAATGCTGCCTCAAGTCCTGCAGGACCCCCTCCAATAACAAGAATATTCTTACTTTTCCCTGCTCTCTTAATCTCATATTCACTTTCTTTCCCTGCCCTCGGATTAACAGTACACTCAACCGGGCTTCCTGAGAAAAGACTTTCTAAACAGTGCCCACAAGCAATGCAAGGTCTTATTTCACCATATCGTCCTTCATACGCTTTTCGCGGCCACTCTGGATCAACTATTAGTGGCCTTCCTATGGCAACAAAATCTGTTTTCCCTTCTTTTATTACTTTATTGGCGAGTTGAGGGTATTTTATTCTGTTGCTTGCGATTACAGGTATATTTACAACTTTTTTAATGGCTTCTGCAAGGTGTATAAATCCTCCTGGGGGAACCTCTCTTGTTATTAGTGGTCTTGGAGATTCGTGCCATCCCGTAGTAATATTTAAAGCATCTACGCCAGCATCTTCAAGAGCTTTTGCAACAATTTTTGTTTCTTCGATAGTTGTACCTCCTGGCATGTAGTCTTCAACGCTAAGTCTAACTATGAGAGGATATTTCTCCCCGACTACATTTTTTATTTTTTCAACTGTTTCGATTAGAAATCGCATTCTATTTTCAAGGGAACCGCCATATTCATCTTCTCTTTTATTTGTTGCAGGTGAAAGAAACTGACTAAAGAGATAGCCAGCAGAAGCGCAAAGTTCAACACCGTCAAATCCTGCAAGTTTAGCTCTTTTAGCTGCTTCAGTGAATTTCTCTTCGATTTCTTTTATTTCTTCAACCGTAAGTTCTTTTGGTGTTTCCCCAGTGAATTTTGAGGGTATTGGTGATGGGGCTACTGGTTGTCTTCCAGTAATTATGGAAGGTGCATATCTACCTGGATGTAGCAGTTGAGCTGTAACCTTTGCTCCCTTTTCCTTAATCTCGTTTGTGAACTTTTTCCATCCAGGAATGTACTTGTCACCATCTAAAGATGGTTGACCCGGATGACTTCTATATCTATCATCTGGGCATATTCCTCCCACTGCTATGAGAGCTACTCCCCCTTCTGCTCTCTCGGCATAAAATCGAGTAAGTTTTTCTCCCACGGTACCATCAAATTTCGAAAGACCGATTAACATCGAGGCCATAATAATTCTATTCTTAAGTTCTAATTCTCCTATTTTGCCGGTTCTAAAAAGATACTGGACCTCCACAGGTGGTTTTGAAGACATAAGTACCCATCTCCTCTTATTACCTAAATACCTAAATTTTCTAATTTTAGGGTACATTAAATAATCAAGACTAATAATACTTATGTGAAGTAAGCATAGAGAGACGCCTAAGTGGAAGACTTACAAAATAATATATTAAGCAAAGTTCACCGATTTAGCAAACCACATGTAGTATCGTTAAAAGTATATTCATTGAAGAAAATTAAAAGACGTGTATACCAATTATTATAAATTAGAACCTTAATGGGCTTAGTGGAATTAGTGGGAGTAGAATTAGGCTAGAATTTTTAAGTTATCATTATCAAATTTTGATATTAATCGGGTAGTTAAATCGCAATTTTGGACGAGATTCAAGCATTGGATTATGCCGCAGTTTTTTTATATATTGGTACTTGTATCGTTTTATGGTTTTAATGAAAGTTGGCGGTGAAGTGGTTGGAGAGGTTTATCTCTGAGAGAGCGTTTAGAACTCCGCTTTCCGGTATTAAAAAGTTTAGTGAAAAAGCTCTTGCTTTAAGAGATGTTATAAGGCTTGAACTTGGAGAACCCGATTTTGATACGCCAACTTACATTAAAGAGGCTGCTAAGGAAGCTATGGATAAAGGTTATACGCATTATACGGCAATTGCCGGTATTCCTGAGCTTAGAGAAGCTATTGCTGAGAAACTTAGGGAGGAGAATGGTATCGAAGCTGATCCCGAAAATGAAATTCTTGTTACTTGTGGTGGTTATCACGCGGTTTTTGCTGTTTTTAATATTCTTTTGAACCCTGGAGATGAAGTTATATTAACTGATCCTTCTTGGTCTGCTTATTATAGTGTTGCTAAGTTTGTTGGCGCTAAGGTAGTTTATTGTCCTCTTTATGAAGATCGTGGATTTAAACCGGATATAGAGGAATTAGAGAATAAGATATCTGATAAAACTAAGTTAGTCGTTTTGAATACACCCCAAAATCCAACAGGGGCTGTATTAGATAGGAAAATACTCGAGGAAGTTGCAGATATTATTCAGAAAAAGGACGTTATTTTGCTGAGTGATGAGGTTTATGAGAAGATAATTTTTGATGGAGAAAAACATTTTAGCATAGCCTCTATCCCAGACATTAGGGACAAAGTCATTACAGTTTTTTCATTTTCGAAAACTTATGCTATGACTGGTTGGCGAGTCGGTTATGTAGTTGCTAATCCAACATTTACTGCACATATGAGAAAAATGATATCTATTTCTACGGTTTGTGCGAGTTCAATTGCTCAATATGCAGCATTGGCAGCATTAAGGGGACCTCAAGATGCTGTAGTAGAAATGATTAAAGAATACGAGCATAGAAGAAATTTAATAGTATCAGAGTTAAATAAGATCAGTGGAGTTAAATGTTTTAAACCTAAAGGAGCCTTTTATGTCTTCCCAGATTTTTCAGAGATTTCTAAAGACTCTATGTCACTTGCAATGCACATACTTGAAAAAGCAAGAGTGGTTACAGTTCCTGGGGTTATTTTTGGGCCTGAAATCGGAGAAGGCCACTTACGACTATCCTTTGCAACTTCACGTGAAAATTTGGAAGAGGCCGTGAGAAGAATACGAGAAGTAGTATCAGATCTATAACTAGCTAATAGTCAATTATGTTTGAGTACATAGTAGAAGAACCTAGAGGTTCACATTTATACTAATCCTTTGAGAAGTAGAACGAATACAAATATTTGCACTATTATAAGCATAATTCCTTCGAAATTGTCTAGTTTCCCATCGTCCACTATACTTCTTTTGAGAAACCACATGCATAATGCTGTTATAAGTAGTTGAAAAAGCACATATTCGTCTAGGGGGATTAGAATTATTGTCCCTACAGCTCCTAAGATTAAAAGTATTATTTGAGATACCCCTCCTAGTAAGTTGCCAAGTGATATATCCATTTTTCCTTTGTAGGCTGAAACAACCGCTATTCCATGTTCAGGTATTGCTGCTAAAGCTCCCATTAAAAGTCCACTTAATATAATCGGGTTTCCATAAACTGCAAGAACTTCCTCACTAACTATGGATTCGACGCTTCTAACTATGAGTTCTCCACCAAGATATATTCCTAATATTCCAGCTAAAAATAATATTGTATACACTTTCGTTGGTAGATGTGATATTTCTTCAGTTTTTTCATTTTGTATGGTTTTTCTTTTTGCTGCAAATAAAATGTAGATTACGTAGGAAATCACGAGAAGTAGTGTTGCTTCTCTTGGTATGTAAAATGTGACCGTCGTTGCTTCATTCAACTGCATGCTAAATAATATGTCTATTATGCCGAGAGCAAACACAGCAAGTAATGCAACTATAGTGAATCTTATGAGTTCTATTTCATGTTCTATCGCCGTTTTAGGGATTTCTATACTTCCTCCAGTTCTCTTTGTACCTAGTAGTATTACTGAACCTAGAAGTATCATGTTAAAACCTATCGATGACAGAACTGTTAGCACTGCTATATCTATCATTGCGGGGTTTTTCGTCACATAGCCTCGCCACAATGTTAAACCTAACATTACTGCCTCCGGCAAATTTGATGTCAAACTTGTTAGAACCCCAACAAAATATGTCGTAAGGCCAATAGTTTTACTTATTCCTTCTAATCCTTCTACAGCCCACTCAGATGGCCTAAATACAAGCCAGCCCCCTAAAACTATACCTAAAAGCACCAACACGGCCGGAATACGCGCAAACGCCACATATAAGTATAAAATTACAAGCATTAAGACCATAGCAATTTCTATTTTACCAACTTTTATGACTTTAGTTAAATCTGATTCCAAAACTGTACCTCCAGATTTACTATATAACCTTCTCTTAGATAGATTAGCAATAACTTACATAATTTTGGTATTTAACAAGCTAGCCTTGAAATGTGATATTACTGTTTTTGACCTTTTATTTAAAAGTTAACCTATATGCAAAATGGAGTTTTGTAAGCATGTCAAAATTCGGTAAGAGATTATGCTGATATTTGAACTGGGGATTTATCGGTTGAGATTTCAACTTTCATTTCTTTTAAGTCTTTTAACAAGTCCTTCGGTAATGTGAATAGCACTTTATGTATTTCAGGGTAGTAAAATCGTGTCTCTACATGTCTTTTCTTCATTCTTTCCTCTATTATCTTCACATCCATATTCACTGGATCTAAGGTATTTGACCCTATTGTAAACATCCATACATCGCCAAAAGATGGTATAAACGCACTGCACGCTCTAACTTTTCTAAATGCTGTCTTAATTGTCCTATAAATTGTTACAAATTCTTTTCTACATGAAAACATACCCTCAGAATGCGTGACCATGGCGCCTCCATCTTTTAAGGCATTGCTAACAAGTTGATAAAATTCTTTGGTATAGAGAAGTGTTGACGGCCCAAACGGATCCGTTACATCTACAATAATTATATCGTATTTATTTTCAGTCTCTGCAAGGAATTTCCTACCGTCCATATTTAAAATTTTTACTCTTGGATCTTTTAACGAATCTTTAAACATTTCTGGAACATATTTTTTAACTATCTTCATAACTTCTTCATCTAAATCTACAAGGGTTACGCTTTTAACTGTATTATGTTTAAGGACTTCTTTTAATGCCCCTCCATCTCCCCCACCAATGATTAAAACCTTCTCCGGACTAGGATGGGTAAGCATTACTGGATGAACTAAACTTTCATGATAGATGAACTCATCTTTCAAAGAGAACTGCACTTTACCGTCTAATATGAGCATCTTTCCGAAATCTGGAGTATCCACTACCTCTATACGTTGATACTTCGTTCTTCCGGCGTAGAGTACTTTGTTTACTTGAAATATTCTTGAGAGCGTCTTGGTGAGCCGTTCGTGGTACAGTATTCCTCCTACATCAATTGCCTGATCTGAGTCATCGTCACTACTCAACTATGACCTCCCCCTTTGCTGCCGTTGTTCCCTCTGCATTTACGGTTAAATTCATAGCGTTGTTGTGAGTTACTATTCCTCTCTTTAGCATAATGACCTGTGTGTTGCCAGGTTTCAGCTTTTCTAGTATGAATTTGTATGCTTTCCATGTGCTTTCCTCGCTTTTACAAGTGAATATGTCTAAGGCTGCATATCTGTGTTCCGGCCATGTATGAATGAAGATATGAGACTCTGCAACAACGACAACAACGCTGACTCCCTGAGGGTTGAATTTGTGTGTCTTTACACTGAGTATTGTTAGGTCTGCTCTTTCTGCTGCGTTTTTCAGCGTCTCGACGAGGTATTTTTCATCGTCGAGTATCCTAGGATCTACGCCGTTGAGTTCAGCAATTATATGCCATCCTAGTTCGATCATTTCCGTCTCTCTCCTTTTTCTTTCTTTTTTATTTGAATATAAAGATTTTTGAGTCATTTTTATATATGTTTTTCAATTTGAGATTTTTATTTTTAATTTGTACTTTAAATTTAAGTTTCCGATTGGAATAAACTATATTTGTGATTACTATATCACACATGATTGGTAGAATTTAAGTTTTTTGTTTTTTGATTTGTTTTGATTTGTTCAAAAAAGAAATAAACGGTTTTGTTCTAACCCGATAGGTTTTAACCAGAAATTTACGCTCTGTTTTTGTTTTATTTAGTTTTGATTTATTTTTTCTTGCTATTTTATTGTTACTAAGAGAATTTTTCGATTTGGCTGGGTTCTTGCTGTTTTGTTTTGGTTTTTACAATTCTTTCTTAAAAACTAGCGGCATAGTCTTTACGGAACTGACCTTTACTGTAAAAAATTAGTAACTAATCCTTTTTTTAAGGTTTTATACGTCTTTCGGATTTCAAAACATTAATTACGTGGCTCTCTGTTTTTCTACGATTTATAGCAAGGTTATCGTATGATTTGTTGCATTTCGCCGTAGAATTTCTGCAGGTACCATTGAACTGTGGTTATTGGTATGTTTGAGTAAGGTCGGGTAATTCTGGTTCTTATCCATGATGTTATTCTAGTTAGGATGTAGGGTCTGGCATATCGGTTATCCATTAGAATCGCAACAGCATAGTCGTTTTTGTGTCGCCACACTCTGCCTATTGCTTGATTTACTGTTCTTACGGCATCATCTAAGTACCACCTGCGGCCCTTTCCTCTCTCTTTTTCCTCGTAATACTCTATCTTAGCTTTTACATAGGAATCTTTTATATTTGCAAATGGTATGCCTATCATTATCGCTGCTCTTCCTTCTTCGTCACTAAAATTTTGTCCTTCACTCATTTTCCCCCTACAGACTGCTGCTAATATCGCTTTTCCTTTTCTTGCTGCTTTTCTATAATCTTCTAAAATTTCTATATCTGATTTTTCCTCTTCTATGAAGATGGGTGCGCTAAATTTTTCTAGAATTCCATGTCTATGCCACGTAGTTAACATATTTTTTTGTACTTCGTAGGATGGGAAAAAGAGTATAGTTCCATTCGGTATGTATGGTAATATTTTTGCTATCGTTTCCCCGTATTCTAGGGCTGTTTCTTCATCTCTTGCCTCATATTTTGTTGTCAATGGTTTTCCATGAATTCCTCGCGTTAAGATCATAGCTAATATATTTCCTTTACTTATTGTGGGTGGGTAAGATTTCTTGATTTTGGCCTTTATGCCAAGTCTTTCTTCTAATCCTTCTAGGGGTGATAGAGTTCCGCTGGTTAATATTATTGCGTAGGGTTGATCTATTATTTGGCTGAAAGCTAAATTTGGGTCTAAGCATTTATATGTGACAGTCCATCTTCTTTTTTCTCCTGTTCCGTAACTATGGTAAATTGCGGCAAAGCTTTTAGGGTCGTAGTTTGATAAAGTTGTGTAGAAGCTGAAGATTCTCGGTAAATATAGTCTACCTAGTTTTCCTTTTTCTGCAAGTTCTCTTTGAATTTTTAACATTGTTGGGATTTGAGCTAAGAACCTGTTTATCCAGTTTTCGTCCATGCCTACCTCAGCCAGTTTTTCCATGAATTTTGTTCCTTTAACTGGTTCCTCTACTGGTAAGTCGATTATTTCAAAAACATCATTTATTTCGTAGAGCATTCTTTCAAGTTCGTGTGTTCCAGTTACAGTTAAAACTTCTTGCAGTGCTTTCTCTAAGGTTGCTTGGCTTAGAGCTTTTGATAATACTTCCGTACATATGTCTTCTATATTATGAGCCTCATCGAAAATTAGGAAAGTGTCTTGGAGACTCCATGAGAGGAGCCCTCTTATTGTGGGATTTAATACATATTGATAGCTACATACTATGACATTTACTTCGGCTGCCAGTATTTTTGATAAGAAATATGGGCAAATGTTTCTTTTTTCTCCATATTCTTTTAATCTTTCTACGGTTGCTAATCTTGGAACGTCCGATGGAACATCTACTGGAACTTTGATCTGTTTTAGTCCGGCTTGGCAAACCCATTCTCCACTTGTCTGAGGAACATGTTGATATATTTGTTTGATATAGTCTCCTCCACCTAACTCTGCGTCCTCTAAGTTTCTTATACTTGCAAGACAAGCATGTAGAGCTTCTTCAGGATCTGATATTTTTCTAACCACAGGATTTAGACAAAGTCTTGATCTAGCTCCTTTAACTACGAAAGAAAAATTTTTGGTTTTTCTTTCGTTAATTCTTTCAATCTCTAAAGCTACTTGGCGCATTTGAGTATGAGTCCTACTCGTATATATTACTTGTTTTTCATATTGAAGGGTGGTTGCTAGTAAGGCAGCAGTTTTGCCGAAGCCTGTTGGCGCCTCAAGAATTGCAATCCCTCCCCCCTCGAGGATGCTTTTAACATCTTTCATGTATTCTACCTGTTCGTTATAGGGATAATCGTAAGGGAACAAAGATAATAACTTGTTTTCTTTCATTTTAAGGCTACTCCCAAGTATTTTTGATCTGACAATACATCGCACTATTATAACGTCAAATTCGGACATCTTTTATATATCATGGGTTTGTTAATTAAGGAAATTGGAAGGTTTAAACGTTGTATCTGTTATTATAACATATGTACTTAGAAACGGGTGAAATGCTTTGAAACGGATACAAATGAAATGCACAGCTTTATTAACGATTATTTTTATAGCATCTGTAAATAATTTGAACATATTATATTCTTCCCCGACAATTACTTCAAATGCAACATTTTCAGTAAAAAATTACAATGTAAATAATGCTTTTGTACCCTTAAAAAGAATTTTTATAATTTCAAGTAATGAAAGTTCTTACATTGACGAGTTTGCTTTCTTAGCAGCCTTACCTTTGTCTGTTTTTCATCATGAAAACTCTGTTTATGTTTCGCCAATTCTTTTCTCTGATCTAACTATAGCTGAGGAAAATCTATTAGGGGATTGGGTTTCTTACATTAAAAGGCATAGCAACATAAGTTACATTGTAAGTATCGGATCTCTGAGTCTAGATGATCAGAAAAGATTACACCAAATCGTTGAAGCTCCAATATATCCATCTTTTCCCCTGAGCGATTTGTGTGCACTATCTGCGGATCTTGCTTCTCTCGACTGGAAAAATAGCACAATTGCTGTTCTAACTCCCATTCCAGAAAATCTTTCAATTCTTCAAACAAATGTTATCAAAGATAAGTGGAAAATCAATTTTAAGGACGCAAATGTACGCAGTGAGTCTTGGAGTATTGATATTCAAGAAGGGGGAAAACAAACAATTAAGTTTCAGACGTTTGAAAATGAAAGCTGGATTGAGGGATACATTGAAGGACTATCCACTTCTGCAATTACATCCCATTATCTTTTAGATCCTTTAGATTTCAATGTAAGTTACAGTAGGTATTCATGGATAGGTTATCTCGTTAGTGAAGGCGAGGTAACTAGTGATTTCTTTATAGTTCCTAATGCTAATAGTGGCACTTATGCGCTCAACATTGTCGGAGAACATGTGGACGACACTAAGCCACTTAATGTTTCTCTCAAGTTTCATGCTGGTTTAAGACGAACATTAA
>JAEOSG010000303.1 GCA_016840485.1 Candidatus Baldrarchaeota archaeon | reverse complement strand
ACCATATATATTCCCCCTTAATCACTCCTTTAAAATTTTGAAACTATGAAATTTAAAATTATCTCGTTAAATTTCTTTTTTTCAAATAGACAATGTCAACTTAACTTAGAACCTTGAAAATATCAACTTTTATCTCTGGTAATTGCATCATATAAGAAAAACGGAATAAGAATGTGTTCCGTTTTAGTCTAATAGTTTTATTTCGAATGTTGGCCATCCGTAAAGCTCTTTTAACATGTATATTACTCCTTGTGGTGGTATTACGCCCTTTTCGGTTATTATAAGATCTATGTACTCAGGAGGAGTAACATCAAAAGCCGGGTTACGAATACTTAAGCTTGAATATTCCTTTATGAAATCCACAGGTGCAACTAAACTTGGATCTCTTTCTTCGATTTCTATTAACTCTCCTAACATGGTTTCTTGACTGAACTTATATGTTCCAGCCGTTACAAAAACTCTAACCCTTGCTTCATGTGCAGCCAAAGCAATAAGAGATGACCCAATTTTATTTATTACCGCCCCATTTGCAGCTATCGCCTCGGCACCTAAGAGAACTTTATCTACGTCTTTCATAAAGAATCTAGCTGCTGAATCAACTATTAAAGTTGTAGGCACATTTATTTCATTTAGCATGTTTGCCATTATTCTTCCTTGAAACTCCGGTCTCGTCTCGGTGACAATTACCTCAATTTTCTTTTCTTCCGCTGTTTTCTCTATTACCTTGAAAACTGTTGTGCTGAAGCCGTGTGTGAGTACGGTGTCACCATCTTGTATTCTACGTGACCCGATTTCAGCGATTTTTTCAATAGATGTTTTTATGCGTTCTCTAAACTCCAAAATTTCATCATATACTTTTCTCTTGGCTTCTTCGATGTCTATTCCTTCTTCTTCAGCTTCTTTAATTCTATAAAGGGCGAAACGTATACCGTTTGCCAGTAACATTGTTGTTGGGCGAGCCTTAACCAATATTTTACCAGAATTTAAGACCTCGTTGTAAAGTTCGCTTAAATTTTTAACTTTTGAATTTAAAATCGCATTTGCTAGAGCCTTGAGAGCTATTATAGTTACTCCAGTGGCACCATGTATTTTTCTTTTCTTTATCTCTTCTGCAGCTTCAAAGATCTCAGGGAACACGTTAACCATAGTTGACCACCATACAGGAACATGTGAAGCATTCTAACGCGAAAACATTGGTAGCATGTCTACATTAAACAGATGACATGCCTAATTTGAAATATAAAATTCAAAATTTAAGTCTTTACCATTCAAAGTACGTTCTCCCAGTTATTGTAAATGTTCCCTTTAATGACTTGTCTAACTCAAACATTTTATGTAATGTTTCCGTTTGTAGTTTTGATAGTTATTTTAACACCTTTACTTGTAGCTAGTTTTTGCACAACCTTATTAATCGTCTTATCATTTGACACAAGAATTGTTTTTCGTCCTTCTAAAGCTTTTTGCAGTGCTAACACCACTATGGTATGATCAGCTTTGACCTCATGTTCCGCCCTACTTTCATAAATTGCTATAGTTTTACGTGCTTCATCAAGAAGCTTTGAAAAACGTTTATATTTTATTGATGTTACAACAAGCTTTCCTTCGCTCACAAGAATCTCTATTTCTTTAACTGAGTCTTCTACAATTTTTCTAAGTTTATCCGTTTTTATCTCACGTAATTTTAATTTTGGTTTTTCTATTAACTCTTCTTTGACCCTAGAAGTTATTAGACATGTTTTATCTTTGATGTATTGTGTTAGCTTACCTTTACGTTGCAAAGCAATAATTGCGCTGGCATTCAAGATGTATATTGGTTTCTCGCTCAAATTAATCCACTTTCCTCAAGCAGCACATAGGTTTCAAAATAAGTTAAGCCTAAATGTTCTGCGACATCATAAATAGATAATTTTCCCTTCTTTACCTGTAACGCTAACCCTTTAAGTTTTCTTAATATTTCCGTACCATGTTCTTTAACTATTAGAGGGGTCAACTGTTCTTCTTCCTTTTTGGCCAGTTTTACAAGATCATCTAAACTTAAAACTATTTTGAAGTCTTTTGCTTTAAATTTTCCATCTGGCGTTTTTATCACATAACCTCCTGTCTCAAGTTCTAAAAGATATTTTCTAACCGTGGATTGAGGCATGGAAAATTTATCTGCTATCTCAGTTATTGATAACGGTCTTTCCCGTAGAGCAACCAGTATTTTTACCTTCCTAGGATTAGCAAGTGTTTTGAGTTTAAAAGTTAAGGACGCAAGAGACATACATTATGTTTCATGATATATGTTATATAAGTTTTATCTAATTAGGTTCTTACAGAGAGAGTAATATTTGTATTGACGGTATGTTATTAGGGAACACTATTGCTGGGAGGCCTATGAGAAAGTTAAACCTGGATAAAATAT
>JAEOSG010000302.1 GCA_016840485.1 Candidatus Baldrarchaeota archaeon | reverse complement strand
CTCAGCTGCCAGAATATTGTACTCTTAGTCGAGTACAAGGCGCAGTCTCCAAAAACAATAGGTAATCCCATTTTTAATAGTTCTTTTGGGTCTTCTGGAAGCGAAGGATCTACTCCAGCAATAAAAACAAGTTTCCCAACTCTCTTAGGGACCTCCTTATCCAATACGCCTTCTCCCTTCAAAGCATATAGGGTGAATTTTATCCATGCTTTACAAGCTCTACAGCATCCGCCTTCAATAAAAACAATGTTTGGAAATATTCCAGCCAAAATTTCACAGGAAGCCTTTTTAAGTTTCTTTCTAACATCTTCAATTTTTGCTCCAACAACTTCTATCTTGCTTGGGTCACCTATACCTAAGCCATCAGCATGAGCAATAGCTATAGGTCCAATTTCCCTGAGAGGATCATCAAACCCCATAACGAGAGAACCAATAGCGTCGGTTGCAACCGGGTCGTCACCCGCTAAAATAACATTCATATCAACTGGGTCGCCGTAAATTGGGCCATCACCTTCCATAGCTTTAATTCCATCAATAACACAAAGCTTAATTTTATCTCTTACAACCTTTACAATATCTACTAGTTTTTGCCAGAGATCCGACCTATGAAACTTAAGTCTATCAGTATAAGGATCCACGAGAGCATGTAAATCCTTTATGCAAAGCGTGACACCACCACCTTCCATGCTACACTTCATAACCGGAGCGGGAATTATTTTATCAACTTCCAAAGCTATTTCAGCAATATTTGCTTTCCTAAGAACAACACCCCCTGGAACATCTACGATTCTGCCGTAGAATTTTCCTTCCTTATCAAATGGGACAACCTCACCACCAACTTCTTCAGCAATCTTATACATACCCGTTAAGAAAAGTACGTCATCACTATCCATTTCCTCTCTCCATAAAAGTGTCATTGCAGCTGTTCCTTCACCTATAATGGGTTTTCCTCCAGCTTCCTTGACAAGCAATGCTACTGCTCTAATTACGCGGCGGTCGGTTGTAGTTGGTGGGGGTGCAGGCCTTACCAGGTTTGGCTTTATAAGAACTTTTTCGCCAGGCTTAACAAATTTTTCAATTCCACCAAGTAAATCAACAGCGTTTTTCACAGCTTCATAAACTTTATCCTCGTCAACTGGCGGTTCAAGCTTTGAAATAGCAACTTTAGCCATATTTTTCCCCTCAGGTTATTATGGGTTCTTTATGTCCCTCAATAAAGTATGCTAATGCTTCTTCAATAAGTTTTGAAATGTCATTAATGCCTATACGTTCTAATTCGTTTTTATGCTGTTCAAAAAACTCTTTAGCCCTACTATATGTTCTTTCAGAAATCTCTACCTTAACCAAGTTCCCCTCTTTGGTCACGCTTAATCACTCCACCCATAATAAGTTATCTAATAGCTACTTCATAATTACATAAATAGATTGTCGATGGTTCACTTAACAATTTCTACTTTAAATTCCGGTTTTATATCCTTAATAACTAAAAAATGTTTGTTTTTTGTCCTTAGCGTTAGCTTGTTATTAAGGGCTATAGCAGCAATAATAATATCCACAGCAGGTATTGGTTTGCCAATTTTAAGTAAACTTATCGCTAATTTAATGGCTAATTTATAATCAGAATGAGTGGGGTAAAGGACTTCTAACTTAGAAATTTCCAAAGCCTTCGGGAACTCAATAACATTTAAAATTGTTGTAAAAGCCTTTATCTCCTTAATATTTAATTTATAGTTTTCAATTAAGCTACTTGTGTCGTGGAGGATCTTCTCCATTCAGCTTCCCTCATCTTCTTATACCATTCAACAGCTCTTTCAAAACTTATTTCAGAAAGTTCCTTAACAACATCTTTACCTAACTCTTCAAGTAACTCCTCAGTTGACGTTTTAAACTCCCCTTCTAACTTTCTAAGATACTCTATTATTGCTTTTCTAGCCACTTCGCTCCAACGTACCTCAGAATATTTTTTCATTTTTCTGTAAAGTTCTTCAGGTATGGAAAGTGTGATGTTTGGCATAACATAAACATGTGAATTCACATATTTATGTGTTTTGTTCTAAGAGATTCTAAAACCAACACATAGTAATCAAAGTAGCTTTAAACTTAAATGGAAAAATGTTAAAATGTAAGAATAAATGGAGTGCAAGAAGACTAAGATTACCTAAACTGCGGAGACGTGATTGAATGCCTGAAATAAAGATTAAAAAAGAAATTTGGGAGGAATTCTCTAACATAGCTAAAAGCTTAGGCCACAACCCTGTTCTATTAACAGATTTTGCATTAAAAAAATTTCTAAGACATCTTAAACGTAAAATGAAAGAAGAAACATAAAGTAACTGCCCAGTTATGGTTTTACAACAACTTTAACAGGGTTATCTATTCTCCTATCTAATATCTCAAACCCCCTCG
>JAEOSG010000031.1 GCA_016840485.1 Candidatus Baldrarchaeota archaeon | reverse complement strand
CTAAAAATTACAAGCGTGAAGAGGGGGTGTGAAAGAGGGGAATGCGGTGCTTGTACTGTTCTTATTGATAATCAGCCTGTGAATTCCTGTCTTGTTTTAGCTCCTCAGGTAGATGGGAAAAATGTTGTAACCATTGAAGGTATTGTGAAGAATGGTGAATTACATCCAATTCAAGAAGCTTTTATTGAAACTGGTGCAGTTCAATGCGGTTTTTGCACTCCTGGCATAATACTCACGTTGAAAGCTCTTTTCGATTCAAATCCAGACCCTAGCGAAGAAGATATACGTAAGGCTATCGAAGGAAATCTCTGCCGATGTACGGGATACACAAAAATATTAGAAGCAGCAATCCTAGCTAAAAACCGTACTAAAAAGGATTAAAACAGCGGAATATATGAACATTAATTTAATAAAACCTACTAGGCAACTGAAAATATTATAATATTCTGGAAAACTTGGTACTTTTGTTTATTTAATAATCAATGCTTAACTTTTGGAATCATATACATGAGAGTTAGTTCAAAGCCTCATTTAAGTGAAACCTAATAACCTTTTTTGTTGTTTTGTTCCAAATTTTTTAATCCACTCTTTTAGTGACATGAAGGGTGCGCTAACTTTAACTTCCTTGACATTGTAGAAGTCTGTGTCAAGGGTATAAAGTACATCTACATTTTCCAGTTTTGCTGTTGCAAGAATTATTGAATCTGCTAAGGGTAACCATCTATTTTCTGGTGTTTTAATTTTTGAACGATACTTCGACGATAAAAATGCTATATCTTTATCAACAACTCTAATTTTAATTCTAAGTCTCTTTAGCTCTTCCTTAAATTTTTTTAGTCCTTCTTCATCTCCAGCCCTCATAAAAGGAGTATATAGCTCAGATAGTTGAATAGAGCTGATTACACATTTAATTTTCCCAAAATATACGTCGTCCAGCAGTTTTCCACAGTACTCCCATCCTGGATCTTCAAAAGCCA
This sequence comes from Candidatus Baldrarchaeota archaeon, assembly GCA_016840485.1. Taxonomy (GTDB): domain Archaea; phylum Asgardarchaeota; class Baldrarchaeia; order Baldrarchaeales; family DXJG01; genus DXJG01. Next base: position 24,333 of record JAEOSG010000031.1, on the reverse strand, counting down.
AACATAAAAAGACATTTGTGTCTATGAGGGCATACATTAAAGTTCCTCCGCATCTTCCTCTCTAAGTTCATGAACAAGCTCAACAGCAGTTAGTTTCAATTTTTTCTTTACGTTTCGTCCCAAGCCCTTCATGCTCTCTGATGGCTTTTTCAATGGCGTTAATATAGCAAAACCTCCCTTAACCTCGATTTTAACTCTGTCTCCCGGTTTTAATCTAAGAAGTTCCCTAATTTCCTTAGGGATTGTTATTTGACCCTTACTAGATATCTTAGCAATACTCATATGATCACCACGTCACTAAAGTAAAGAAAAAATAAAAACTTTACTTATAATATAGTAAAGCAAATTCATACGTATGGAAAATAACTTCGACTTACTTATAAGACTCCTCTTAAAGACTTCATTTCATCATAACCTTAAATGTGTTTTAATTTCATATATGGTAAGGCTTTTTTCTCAAGTTCTTTGAAGGACTGAAGTAAAGTTTTAGAAGATTTTAAGTGTTTCTTCCACCATTCATCAACTATTTGTTTTAATTTTTGAGGATTATAGGTGAAACTTAATTTTGATTCTGTCAGCCAGTTTTCTACGGATCTTGTAAAAATTCTTTGAAGTCCAGGCAAATCGTATAAAATTTTTGTGTTTACTAGGGCTTGTTCTGCAACATATTCATTAACTATTTCGTGGAGGACTTTGCTTCAAATATCTTTTTGTTCAAGAGTCTCTCTGAAAGGTGGTAATGTGTTGATATGAGCTATTTCGTGAACAAATCCTATGATGGATTCTGGTGAAGTTAATCTGACACCTTCAAATGTTAGTATTCCTTCTTCTGGGAAAGCATCTCCATGTTCTCCAGCGATGGGTTCTACGATGAAAGCTTTTATCTCTTCCACTTTCCATGGATGCCTACTGACTTTTGATATTTCATTCAGGATATTACTGCCATGTTTTTCCCACAAAGCTACTAAATATTTAATATTTTGTTTTAGTGTTGGAAGAATTTTCTTCCAATGAGGCTTATATGATTTTATAGCTTTCTCTAGTAAAGGAACTATTTGTCTTTTATAATATAAACTCAGAGATTTATCGATATCTTGTGTTGTTGCGAGAAGCGGTCTAAGGTGCCATAGAAAGGAGGATAGCGATAATTCTCGACGATATTCTTCAAGTAATTCTTGGCTAAAGACTTGAATAGGATGCTTGATGTCTGTCTTAACTAGATGAGACTCTGATAACATTTCAACTGCATATATTGCTCCAACTATTTCTGAGAATTCAAATGTAAGATGTGGATTCATTATTTATCAACTCTCTCCCTCATCTAAAAGGTAAAACATTAACCTAGTTCCCATTAAACTGTAAGTTTAACTGCTTTTGCTACCTATATAAATTTATTTAAAAATGTCAGGTTAAACTGGAGAGAACCAGATAACCATAAAGTTAGAAGTGAAAACTAAATTAATATTTATGCCATTTTTTACATAACTCAGATTATACTGTGTGAAATATTAGTAATTGAACAGGATACTGAGGGGTTTTCATGTTTGATTTAATGGAAAAAGCTGTTGAAAAAGGTTTACTACTGGGCGCAACCTATATTGATATAAGAATTGTTAAAAACGTTTCTGAAGAAATTAAAATTAAAAACGGTGCTGTTGAAGAAGCCACTATTAAAACAGATTCTGGTTTCGGTGTAAGAGTATTAAAGAACGGTGCATGGGGATTTCATAGCAGCAACAAAATAGATAAACATACTCTTGATCAAGTTGTTGAAACTGCCGTTAAAATTGCAGAAGCAAGCGCTACACGTAGTAAAAAACCTGTTAAATTAGCCCCGGTTAAAACTATTAAAGACAAATGGCGCACACCTTGGATTAAAGATCCTTTTGATGTTCCTTTTAAGGATAAGCTGGAACTTTTCTTGGAAGCTGATGAAACAATAAGAGAACAAAGTGACTACGTTAAAGCTGGTATGGTTAGTTATGAGGCTCGGAAAATTCATAAGTGGTTTGTTAGTAGTGAAGGGTCAAAAATTGAGGCTGAGATCGTTTTTTGCGGTGTTGGTGTTTCAGCATTAACCGCTAAAAATGGAGATGTTCAGAGGAGGAGTTTACCGACTAGTTTCGGTGGAAACTATGTGAAAAGAGGATGGGAATATGTCGAATCATTAAATCTTGTTGAACTTGCCGAAAGAGTTGGTAAGGAGGCAACTATGCTACTTGACGCTAAGTCTTGTCCATCTGGGAGAACAACGTTAATACTTGACTCCAGTCAGTTAGCTTTGCAAATTCATGAAAGTTGTGGTCATCCAAGTGAAGCAGATAGAGTTTTGGGTACTGAAGCATCTTATGCAGGTACAAGCTTTTTAACTCCTGATAAGCTTGGAAAATTGAAGTACGGCTCGGAAATTGTAAATATCGTTATGGATCCCTCGCCAGAGAAATATCCAGAGGCTTTAGGTAGCTATAAATATGATGACGAAGGCGTACCAGTTAAAAGAACTTACATAGTTAAAGAAGGGGTTTTCACTGGTTATCAGCTTAGTAGGGAGACTGCCGTTGAACTTGGGTTTGAGGAAAGTAATGGTGCTATGAGAGCTGATAATTGGAATAGGATACCCCTCATTAGGATGAGTTTAATTAGTTTGGAGCCAGGAGACTGGAAGTCTGAAGAAATAATTGAGGATACCAAGGATGGTATTTATATGGATACAAATAGAAGTTGGTCTATTGACGATAAAAGATTAAACTTTCAGTTTGGCTGTGAACTTGCTTGGAAAATAGAGAAAGGCGAAAAGAAAGAACTTTTAAAGAACCCCGTTTATCAAGGAATTACCCCAGAGTTCTGGGGTAACTGCGATGCTATTGGCAAAGATTTCTTCATTTGGGGTATTCCAAATTGTGGTAAGGGCGAACCTCAACAAATAATGTGGGTTTCCCACGGTGCTTCCACTGCTAGGTTTAGAAACGTTATGGTTTTCAGTGGGAGGTGAAAGAAATTGAAAGAATTGGATGAAATTAAAAGTTGGATAATTGATACCGCTCAGACAGTTATTAAACATGTTATCGAAAACGGTGCTTGGCAGGCTGATGTTAGAATTGAATACGGTGAAAATTATCTTACAAGGTTTGCGAATTCTCAAATTCATCAAAATGTTGGAGAAACATATACAAAAGCTTTCTTAAGGGTTTTTCTCCGCGACAAAAGGTTTGGGTGTGTTACAATTATCAGTAGAGATATAGATGAGATTTTGAAAGCGGCTGATCAAGCCCTTAAAATAGCTAAAGCTTCTAAGCCAGATCCTTTCTTTAAAAGTCTCCCAGAACCTGATAGAATATTACCAACAGACAGAAAGATGTTTTTCGAGGAAATGATCAGACTTACTCCTTTTGATAGAGCTGAAATTGCTGGCAAGGTGATAGATGCCGCTCACGAAGCTGATAAACACGTTAGTGCTGTTAACGGGGCTTTATCTACGGTTCTAAGACTACAAGCCGTTGCTAACAGTCTAGGCGTTAATATTTTTCAAGCATATAGCTTTGCTTCTTTAAATGTGTTAGTTACCGCGAAGAATATGCAAAGTGAAGCTGAAGGTTTTGCTTACCGTGTTTCTGGAAATTTGAAAGAAATTAATGCTGAAGAGGTTGGTTTTGAAGCCGGTGAAAGGGCTTCCAGCGGGCTTGATGCAAAGAAAATTGAGCCTGGAGATTATGAGGTTGTGTTTTTACCTTATGCAACAGCTACCTTAATGTTCCATTTGGCTATTGATACTTCTGCTAGATCGAAGGATCTTGGAGTGAGCAGTCTGATTAACAAAGAGAACAAAAAAGTTTTACATGAGGATATAAGTGTTATAGATGACCCTAGAAGCGAAAAGACACCTGTACCATTACTTTTTGATGGAGAAGGGGTGCCTAAAAAAAGGTTGGTGTTGTTTGACCACGGAGTATTTAAAAATTTCGTTTATGATAGTTATTATGCTGGTAAAGAAGGAAAGAAAAGTACTGGTCATGCCAGTTTTTGGAGACATGCTTCACCATTTCCATCTAACTTGGTGTTTGAGCCTGGTAATTCTAAACTCGATGATTTAATAGAAGATACTAAGAATGGCATTTTGGTTTCACGTTTACACTACAGTAATACCGTTGACCCTAGAAGAGGAATTATTACAGCTATGACTAGGGCAGGAACATTCAAAATAGAGAATGGAGAATTAAAATATTCTATTAAAAACATGAGGTTTACGGATAGTTATCACAGAATTCTAAACTCATTAAGCATTTTGGGAAAAGATTTAAGAAGCATGGTTGTGAGAAGAGGATTTATAACGGCGCCGTCAATTAAAGTAAATTCGGTGAAATTTGTGGGAACAACTGGGTGACATATCAATTTTCTCAATATTTTATATTGTAACTAACCTAACTATCAATTATCAACTTACAAGGAATATTTTGTTGATAAGTATTTCAGGTGCGTGGAGGGATATCTCTGGGTCGTGAGCGGTTTTGTATTGAGTGTGGTAGAACTGAACATGAGGTTAAACTTACTAGTAAGATGCTTTGCGTAGATTGTTTTTTACGTAAATATCCTCTCTATGAAGTTAAAAATAGAAGAATGAAGGTTAAATTATGTCCTATGTGTCATTCTTATGCTGTTAGACGTAATTTTGCCCGTGGTAGAGGACTAAGTTTTAGTGAAGCCATTAAAGCTCTTGTTGAGGACTCTGTAAATAAAATGGTTAAGCTTCCATTCTACTCAAAGATTACTATAGTGGATTTTAAGGCTCCTGAAAACTTTGTGAAAAATCGTTTCTTGATTCCCGTTGTTGTCGAAACGAAGCATGTGGAGGAAGATGTAGCTGAAAGTTTTACCTTAGAGATTGAAGTTTACGCTGAGAAATGTCCTTTATGTAAAAGGAAGGAAAAGGGTGTTTCTGAGGCTATTATTCAAATTAGAAAAGAAAGAGGGAAATTGAGTTACGAGGAAAGGGAGAAAATTATTGATCTTTTGAGAGGGTTAGCTGAAAAAAGTAGGGATCCTAAAGCTTACATCGCTAACGTAGAAGCTACTGGTGGTGGAGTGGATGTTTGGATAGGTAGTTTAAAGTTTGCTGAAATGGCTGCCAGAGTGTTAAGAAAGCGATTTAACGGGTCAATGAAAATATTTAGAACTTTTGGTGGATTAAACAAAAGCGGGAAACATGTACTTACAGCTTCCATTTTGATTAAAATCCCCTAAACCTCTCTTCGTTTAGAGATATCAGGTTAGTGTCCACTAATAGCAGAAATCAACCTTAATATTATACTTCTTTGCGATATCAATTATTTTGTTTTTTAGTTTTTCAAAGTAATCGGACTTTGAAAATAAAATTTCCTCATATTTTTTAAGGAGACTCGGATAGTTTTCCTGGAGTGTTTCCTTTATGCTTTTCCAGTTTCCATACTTTATGTTTAATCTATCTACCATTACACTACTGCATCCGACTTCTTTAAGCTTCAAAATAAGGTTTTCGATGGTTTCATCGGATAGGAAGGGTAGTAGTGGTCCAATAAAACCATATGTGGGTACGTTTTCTTGGTGTAGTTCCCAGAGCGCTTCTAACCTGTCTTTGATTGGAGAAGCTCTTGGCTCAAACTTTTCTCTAATAGAATCGTCCAAAGTAACTATTGTAAAACCGACTTCGCAGTACTTCAGTTTTTTAAGCAGGTCTATGTCTCTAGTTACGAGGGAGGACTTTGTTAATATTATAACTGGGAATTTTCTACGCGTTAAAACCTCCAATATTTTTCTTGTAATTTCATATCTTCTTTCGAGGGGTTGATAGGCGTCGGTTACACTACTTATTAATATTGGGCCGGGTCTTGCTTTTTTAGTTTCTTTGGCGAGAACTGTAGGCGCGTTAATTTTAATGTCTACAAACTCTCCCCACCTGTCTTTTTCATGACCTGTATATCTTTTCATAAAACGTGCATAGCAGTAAGCACAGCCGTGACCACATCCAACGTAGGGGTTAACTGCATATGTTACGCCATAGATTCTGCTCTTACTAAGGATGGATTTTACGACTATTTCTCTGATCTTCAAGAATATTCTCCTACTTTTAATGTTTTAACAATAAGCTACAAAATTGAAATTAATAAATATCTTGATGTGCTGTCTGAGAAGGATGTAAAGCGTACCATTATCAAATCTATCCAAAGATGCTGAAAAGAAATAAAAGAACGATATTGGACGGGAATTGTGGAGTTTAAGTTTTTAGCTTTTCGATCTGTTTTGCTTTTGCTTTGGAAAGTTTATGAACCAGTTTGATTCCTGGTTCTACGTCCTTTAGATCTTTTATTTCTAGGTAATCTTTTTTGATAGCTGCATTTAATAGTTCTTCACCTTTATCGGTTCTTACGAGAACTGTGGACCAACCTGCTGGGGAACCTATGGAGCCAACTGATATATCGGCGAATTCCGCTGTCAGATCTGGGCATGTATGGCACGAGCCTAAGGTGTAGTCTTTTGTTTCTGATACTGGAACCTCTAGTACAAGTTCTTTACCTTTGTATGCAAGGAACTTACCTTTTTTAATGTCGAACTTGGTTATTTCTGCAAGGTTTAATCCCTTTTCCTCTTTGATGTATTTTAGGAAAAGCTTCTCATAGGGGTAGTTCTCCATACAGAAGAGCCCTATCACATACTTTACTTTTTCAGCGTATCTTGTAGCTGCTCCCGGGAAGAATTGCATTCTTCTAACGCCGTAAACTTGACATGGAACTCCTACAACGGCTATTCCGTTTAGAGAGCGCCCCCAGTGAGCTTGCCCTAGAAGTGAAATATTCGGCGAAGCTGCATACTTTGTTCCAGCAGCGTTAACAATTTCATCTGGTGTAGTGGCAATCTTGGGTATGGGTTTCCAAGGTTCTTTATCGCTCATTGCAGAAACTATTGCAGAATCTATAAGGCCTTCCTCAAACGCTGCAAAAAGTAAGGTTGTTACTACACCGCCATCCTGACATTTGTCCTTTATCGTTCCAATTTTTGTTCTTGCTGCATATGAAGCCTTAAATATACCGCTTGACTCATCTTCATTTCTAGTCCTTCCGAAGATAGCTAGTTCCATTTCTTTGCGATTTGTTAAAGCTTCAACTGTCTGGGGGCAACCTGAGTAACAAGAACCACAGGCATAACATGGTCCTACGAGTTTTGGAACCCCGTTAACAATGTCAATTGCCTGTAAAGAACAGGAGGCGACGCATGTTCCACAAAGACAACATCTATCTGCTTTTATCACATTTCTTGTAAGAAGTCCAAATGAAACGGGGTATTTCATTTTTTGAAAAGATTCAAATACGGTGCTCATGCCCTGCATCCTCCATCAATCTGTTGTTGAATGTTATGCTTCCATCTTTAAAACATTAGCGGAAGACATATTTTCATAATTTTATTTAAATTTAGCTTGAGAAGCTATGAAGTGTAAAATGGTTGAACAAGGTTACGAGCCGGGTAAATGTGCAACCATAATGCCTGATGGAAGCATTAAACCTGCTTGTAAGGCTGTTTTGAAAAAGGAAAAGGGCTTGTGGTATCGTGTTATTAAGGCAGCTCATCTAAGTAGGCCTGAACACTATTTTAGTATTTATATGAGTGGCTGTAATCATGATTGTTTAAAATGTCATTCAGCAGAGTTTTCCCAACGCTTTAATGGACATTGGATGTCAACTGAGGAAATTGCCGAGATGGTTGCTGAATATGAGAAAAATGTAACTGTTTGGGAGCCTAGGGAAAGGGTAACTATGTGGCATGCAACAGATCTATGCCGCTCATGTGGTTCTTGTATTCTTCGGGGCACAAGAGGCCCTCTGTGCCCGAATAAGTTAAGTGTTGAACAGGTTGTTTTGAGCCCTCAAGGTTTTGGTCCTGCAAGGAATATTTGTGCATATACTGGTGGAGATCTTGCATGTTGCACAGAATTCTACGCTCAGTTAACAGAGAAAATAAAAGAGAAATGTAAGAAAATGTGGGTGCTTTTTGAAACAAACGGGTTTGCATTGACACCTGAGAATCTAGATGTGCTTAAAGCTGCTGGAGTAGACGGATTTTGGTTAGATATTAAAGCATATAGTGAGAATGTTTATAGAAAGTTGTGTGGGACGTCTAATAAAACTGTTTTGGATTCTCCGGCTGAGATTTTGGATAGGGGATTTGTTTTAGAAGTTTTAAGTTTATATATTCCTGGGTGGGTTGAAATTGATGAGCTTGAAAAAATAGCGTCACATCTAGCTGATGTGGATCCAAATATTCCTTTTACGCTTTTAGCCTTTTTCCCAGCCTATAAACTAAAGCACGTGAGATCTCCAACATTGCATGAAATGTTAAAAGCTTATTTCACTGTCAAAAACTATCTTAAAAACGTTAAACTTGGAAATTGCCATGTTTTCGCTAAGACCGAAGAAGATTGGAAAATATTAATAGCAATGGTTGGAAAAGAAGCAATAGGATAACTATTTCCTAAGTGAAAGTGGTTGGTCAGAGTCTCTCATCTCTCCTACTAAAGAAATTTTAGAAATTTTGTTACAATCGATTTTAAATAAGTGTAGGGTGGGAAAACCGTGTTCCAACATTACATACTGCAAAGCCTTATAGTTTTTTAGTTAGAGTGTTGAAATTACTTGGTTCCATGTTAATATTTTTAGTTCGGTAAGTTCATCAACTCTCTTCAGAATTTTTTTGAGCGTTATGTCTTCGGTTAAAAGTGTTGCATTATATGCTTTCGCAGTTGCGATAATCATCCTATCAAAGTAGTCTTTCACTAAGTCTAAGAGAAGATCTGCATATTTTTCAATTTCATAGCTTGTAAGTATTGTTTGGTTGAGTTTCTCACTTTTAACTATAGTTTTTACTCCTAAACGAAACCTTCTTAATGCAGCACGCTTATGTTCAAGTTCTCTATCTTTTAATAATCTTAAAAGCACCCATTTCGACTCCACTAAAGACAAAGGGCTAAAAAATGTTTCAAATTTCGTCAACAATTTTGGGAAAATTTTCTCGTAATCTTTTAATTGAGGGACCTGTAAGCCTAGAAGTGGCAATAGATATGTGGTGTCTAGTAGAAGCTTCGCTACCTTTTCAGTTAATTATTCCTGCCTCCTTTTGAATTTCCTCACTGATCTTCTCAACTTCCTCCGCACTTACTTTCAAAACATAATCCCCAAGAAGATCTTCGATATCTTTTTCCTTTTCCAAAATAATTTTATCTCCTTCAACTCTAACCCTAACTCTATCGCCAGGTCTAAGACCAATCATCTTCCTAAACTTAATAGGGAAATATATTTCGCCCTTCTTACCGACCTTAACAATAATTTCCGAAATCAACACTTTCACCGAAAAAACACAGTATATGAGAAAAATAAAAATTTTCGGTAAAAATGTCTCCGAGAACATTATAAGTATGGTAAAGTTTCCGACATTTCGAGTTTAACTTAGTAAAATCACAGTCAAAGATGTACGTAGCATAATTAAATAAGTCATCTCCACTAATCTTCTCAAGTTTCTATAGCGGCAATTTTAATCTAATAGAGTTTTATTTTCTGGAAGTAAAAGTTTGGAGACATTTTGCTTCAAAACACTACTGTTCTTCAAATCACACTAGTGCTATAAGGTTTAATAGAAGTATTAAGGAACATTAAAGTAATTCCATGAGAGAAGGTGGTTACTTATCTCAATAGTAAATCTTGACACTAAAATTTTAAGTGAAAGAACATGTTAAATTAAATTTACAGAAGATTATGTTGAAAGTTAGACTTATTTGGTGTGAATTTTGAAAACCTCTTCTTTAAAAGGTAAGGATTTGAAGATTGTTCGTATGGTTAAGAAAAAGGTTCCTTGGATTTCTCATTTAGTTGATGATCCTCGAGTTGCTTCCGACTTAAATGTTCAAGATACGGTAAGTTTTAAGGTTCCGAGGAAAAGTTTTTGTCCTGCTTGTCGCGGTTCTAAAATGCTTTGCGGCAAAGAGAAATGTCCTATTGTTGTTAAATTTTATTCTTTCTTAAAAGTTAAACCTCTTTTAGATAAGAAAGTTGAGGGCTCTTCTCCTCCGGGTGTTTTTGTTGGTAGATTTGGTTACCCCAATGTATATGTTGGTCCTCTCGTTCCACCTGAAACAGGAGATACCTCTCTTTACGATTTCCCCGAGAAGTGGTTTGGCTTACCTATCGAAAACATTGTTGATTTTCGTATGAAGCTTATTAGGGGCAATTTTAAGGTGAATGTTAAGCGTCCAGAGAAAGGTGGTAAGTTCCTGGAGTTAACTAGGGAGATTGCTTTATCTAAAACTCCCGTTGAAACAGAATTAGAGTTAAAGGATGCTCCGAAGAAGAGTTTTGTTTTAGATGATGAGGTTCAACCTCTAGGTCCCTCCGCTCCCATGGTAAATTTAGATATTGGTAGTTATAGGACCGATCATTTAATTGAGAAATTTTATTACGATACAGATGCTAAGGCCTCTGAAGCTGTTAAAGAATTGTATGTTAGAGGTGTTCCTGTTTCTAGGATTCAGAAGGCTTTAAGCGTTGGTATTTTTGGTTTAAGGTACCAGAGAACGCTGGTTCCTACTCGTTGGAGTATAACCGCCGTTGATAGCATGATTTCCAATGAACTTATTGAAAAGGTTCGTAGGTTTCCTTTGATAAACGGATATCGTGTTTATGAGGCAGAATATTTGGATAATCGTTTTCTGGTTATTATGCTTCCCTCAGCGTGGAGTTATGAGAGTATTGAAGCTTGGTATCCGGGGACTCTTTGGAACCCGACTACTGAGAACATTTTTATGATTGGGGATTGGGAAGGATATAAGGGTAGAACTACTTACGCGAGGATGGGAGGATGCTACTATGCTGCAAGGCTTTCCGTAACTGAGAAGCTTGTCCGAGAGGGTAGACAGGCAACTGTTGTTGTACTTCGTGAAGCTCATCCAGGATATATTTTGCCTGTTGGTGTATGGTTTGTTAGAGAAACTGTGAGGAAGGCTTTAAGTAATCCTCCGAAGAAGTTTAGTTCTCTTCAAGAAGTTTTTGAATACGTTTCTGGTCGATTTAAGATCCCTTTGGATGTATGGCTTGAAAACAGTAAGATATTTATGGATTTAATGAAGCAAGAGAAGATAACTAAGTACATGAAGTTTTAGTTTTTCTTAAACTATTTAAGAGACTATAACATTCAAATAGAAGTAAGCAACCCGCTTTAAGCAATAAATGATGAAATGGGTGGTTTGTGATGATTGAGGGAGATAGGTTAACTTTTTGGCTTAATTTATTTGTTGAGGCTTCTAAAAAAGTTAGAGAAGCTGTTCTTCCACTTTTTGGTACAAGTGAGGGAGGAAAAAAGGTTGGTGTAGGTGCTTCGGGAGATGTTACAAAATACATAGATAAGGTTGCTGAAGATACGCTTATCAACTTTCTAATGGATAAAGATGTTTCTTTTGTTTTGGTTAGCGAGGAGTTAGGCGTGAAAAATTTTGGAAGTAACCCCGAGGGTTACGTGGTTGCTGATCCTATCGATGGTAGTGAAAACGCTGCAAGAGGAGTCCCAGTGTTCAGTATCTCTTTAGCCTTTGCTTCTGAAAACTCGCTAAGAGACATTCTAGTAGGAGTCGTTCAGGAAGTTATTATTGGGAATATCTTTACCGCAGTTAAGGGTAGAGGCGCGTACTTCAATGATGAGAAAATTAGTAGTTCAACTAGAACCAGTCTTGATGACTCACTTGTAGGATTCGATTTAAGCAGCGTGGACTCTTCTTACATTCAGAAGATTGGTAATGCTATTGCAGGTGTGCGAAGAGTTAGACATTTAGGTTCTAATGCTTACGAAATGTGCCTTGTAGCTAAAGGTGTTTACGATGCTTTTGTAGATATGAGAGGCAAGCTTAGAGTTACAGATGTTGCAGCAGCAACCTTAATTGTTGAGGAAGCAGGTGGTACAGTTATTGATGAAAATGGAAAACCTCTTGACTCAAAGCTTGATCCTAATTCTAGGGTGTCATTTATTGCAGCTGGAAACACTATAATTGCCAAAAAATTGCTGAATTTAATGGTTTAATTGGAGCTAATCCGAGGGAAGGGCAAAAATTTTATCATTTTCTTTTAATTTTTCACATATGTACGTTTTAAAGGCCAGAGCTACGAGGAAAATTGAGCCAACTACAAAATACGGGAAACTTAAAACTATATTAGCTAAGGGTATGTATGTCAAAGAATTCCAAGCAAAATGGAACAATATTGACGATAAGAGCCCATACTTAACAAAGACTATGCCTAGCCCTATTCCAGCTATAAAGGCAGATGGAAATTTCCATATATCCCAGCCATATTCAACATGTACTTGAGCAAATATAGCTGCAGATATCAATATAAAAACAACTGAAATTTTATTTATTTCTCCCCAGCCCATAATGATTTCCCTGGGAATTTTCTTTATACCTCTTATCAAATCCATTATGCTAAATCTAGCTAAAGCTTTTGATAAATCTATTAATATAAGTGGCATACCTATCCATACTAGCCTTGCAGCTATCTCCTCTTCAACAGGTGCAACAATTGTAACTATAACAGGATGCGGTAATGGAGGAACATATGGTGTTATGCCAAGCATCATTAATATTATGGCATATATGGTTTCTAGGGCAAATATTATTAGGAAAATCTGTGAAAAGTCGTATTTTCCTGTTAGAATATCTTTTCTTTTAGCCAATTCAATCGGGCTTCCTTCTACCAGGAAAAATTTTATTACTGCAAGAAAAATCGTTATTAAAGAAAAAGCTATGAAAATTTTAAATTCATTGTTTATGAAAAAAAGAACTGGCAATACGTCTGCCTTTACTCCAGCTTCAAATTTAATTATAAGAATAAAAAGGGGATACTCCGTAGATATCTCTTTGCAAAATATATCGAATGCATACATCGCGCCTAAGGCACATGCAATAATTATATGAGCAATTAACAGTAGGATCACTATTTTACTCAAAACGGAAACAAATGTCACAGTTTTTTTAAGAATAGTGTCTTTGCTACTCATTGCTACTCCTCTTAAAGCTTTTAACACATGCTGGATATTTATTTTATGAACTTCGCAAGTTAAAAACTTTAAGTAGAATAAAAATATGATTATGATATCAATACTACTATACGTTTGGAAGGTGTAGTTTCTTGGTGAAAATTAGCAGCATAATAAACATTTTCTCAATATTTCTCAAAATATTTCTAGGAATTATGATATTTACCGCTATTTTCTCCTTGATTTACGTGAATATTAGTGTCGAATCAGCTGAATACGGAATAAATGAAGATTTTAACATTTACGTGAAAGGAACAATAGTTGTTCAAAACGCTGGGTTTTACGAATTCGATGATTTAAATGTTACTTTAATATTTCAAAATCAATATGAGAATGAAACTTTTGCTCAGGTTTCACAATCGCTTGGAAAAATACCCGCAAGTTCTTCACCGCAATATAAGTCTTTTGACCTTCAGGTACCTTTATCGCAGCTCTTTTCATATAAACAATTAATATTAAACGATGCTCCGATTCTTATGGTTTTAGAAATTGAAGGTGAATATGCTTTAGGCCTCATACCTTTTGGTATCACCATTAAACAACCCATTGAATGGGAAGCACCACTAGATCAATTAAAAGTTTATTTAACAGTAAATGACTATAATTCTACGCATAAAAGCGTGATAATAAACTATGAATTCTACAGTCCAGCATACTATTCTTACATGCTAAATATCTCGTATTTTTATTTGCAGAATTTCAAAGAAACTTACATAGATACGCTTTCAGTTTCTGTTCTTCAAGATAGACATATATCTGATCATACTCTACCGTTTGTAGTTCCAAATGATTCTACCGTTAAAGTTGTTTTTTCATCCGAACTAGGGTTTACATATGAGGTTTTATTGGAGGTTAGCTGATTGACTGATAGAAAACTTTTAAGAAAAGGCGTTTTTGTTGCAATCTCAAGTTTGTTTTTCTACGTTGCTTTACCCTACATAATATACACTAAATATTTAGTTCAATTTCCTCAGCTTGCTTTAGAGAATTACATTAATTGGATTATGCGTATGGGCATAATTATAGCTGGAGTACAGTTCTTTAAAAGCGTTTCATCTGAAAAAACCACAAGACAGGCTCTTGGAGATCTTCTGCTATCAATTGTTTATCTAGTATTCTTCTTTAAGCTTTTTACTCTCGAGGTAGTTGCGAACGTTACTGAAAATGTTACGGTTATCATAAGTATGGAAGGCTTTATCTACCTTTATCTTCTTGCAGCTTTAATAGGCATATTTGCAAATGTTATTAGAGTTTTTGAGGTGTGGAACAGTGCAAGGAGGATTAGATCTCTTTAAGAAATATTTAGAAGAATTTTTGTACTACTTTATTCCATTTGCTGAAAAACTTCTTAGCTATTTAAGGAAAAATGTTTTCCCTTACCTTACAGAAGTTATGAGCTATCTTCAAAGGCTTTCAGAAAAAATGCCAGTCAATTTTGAGCTGTACATTTTGATTTTCATTATTCTTGTAATTTTAGGCGTGATAGTTAATTGGAAACTTGAAGGAAAAGAAGAAGAGGAAAAGAAGAAAAAGGAGAAAAAAGAAATATCCGATTTACTCTTCACTCTCTCTTGAAATTAATTTGAGTACCAATGCAATTATGACCACTATTATCGCCTTTATATACCCTTTATATTTTTTCAGCCTTTTAACCCACTTTAGCGAAGCATCTGAAAGATCTACCTTTGAAATCGCGTAGTAAAAGATAATTCCAGCTATTCCAATTATAATATAACCTATAAACCCTTCAAATCCAGTAAGAACTGGTGCCAACACAGTTCTAAATAGTAATATTCCTGTAGAATATGCGACAAAGAGATGTAATGAAGTTTTACCGAGAAAAGCTGGGATAAATATCTTTGAAACTGGATATTTTTTGGTTCCAAGATAAGCAAAGAGTACATCATCAGGTAGAGGCGTTAAGGTAAAGACAAAAACTGTTACATCTGCGTATTCATCTAGAACACCGTCAAGCCATGTTAGGAAGTTTTTAAGGTTTTCAGGCATGCTAACCGTTTTTCCAGATAAATCTACAACTATTTTCCCCAAGTATCCAAGTATGTAGGCTGAAAACTCCCCTAATGCTGCTCCAAGTCCCGCTGAAATTGAGGCAAATACTGGATTTATTCCGCTTGAAACAAGTGCTGCAAAGAGTAGTAAACTTGGTGTAAAGGACACTATTACTCCGACACTACCAAGTAAGCCCAGTATAAAGGATAGCAAATAGGGATGTAGACTTGCTATGTTCAGAATTGCGTCAATGATATTCATAGGTTTCCCCACATTTTGTTGTTACAAATATTATAACTTGATTAAATTTATTAATTTTACCTTTAAATATTGTTTCATTTTCTAACTTTAAATATTTCCTTCCTTCTTTAATTTCCAAGACCCAATATTATGCTATCTGACGAATTTAATAACACAAAACATTCAATAACTACAAACCAATTTTTAGACAGCCTTAAATACAATTATCCCAACTCTCTTAATTTAGCGCACAAACTACCTTCCCACATTAAAACATTATCCACATTTCCCTACATCAACCTTAACAAATTAATTGCAAATCTTTGGTGAAGACAAATTTATTAGGACCACATCTTAAACTAGAAACGTCAATAACAATTTTTCCACCGATAATTACGATGAAACAATCTAATACCAGTTAGCAACGAGAAATTAAAACAAAGATTACGGAAAACGAAAAAATTTACATTTTAAAAATACATAGTGGAAGTGATATCAATGTCCGAACTAGAGGACCTCCTCGCATTAGAGGAAAGAAAATTTAGAAAGGTGACTCTCTGGTTCCATTCAGAGAAAACTAAGCTTTACGGCGAAGTCTGGATGCCAACACACGTTGAAGACCCATTAAAAAGAATCGTAATTATGATTCATCCTCATCCAAAAGAAGGAGGAAACATGAAAAACCTTGTAGTTGCCAGCATAGCTGAAAGCCTAATTCAAAAAGGAATATCCACATTTCTATTCAATCTGCGAGGCGCAAAACCATCAAAAGGAAAACCTGGAGCCGGTTCAGAAGACATTAAAGACGTAGTAAACGCCATAAACAGAGTTAAAACATTAGGATTTGAGAAGATAGGACTCTGCGGCTACAGTTTCGGAGCAACAATCGCTCTAGCCGCATCAACAGAAACTTCAGTAAACGCTCTAGCAGTTATCTCGCCGAAAAGGTCGGCAAAAGAAATAACCCTTGAAGTAGATGAAGAATGCAGCAAAATTTGTCTACCAACCATGCTAATATGCGGATCAGAAGAAAGCAAGGAAGACCTAAGCTGCATAAAAGAAATTTACAGTAAAATCCCCTCTACCAACAAAGTGTTAGATGTTATTGAAGGCGCAGACCATGAATTTTACGGATTCACCGGAAAACTCTGCGATAAGGTTGTAAATTTCTTTGAGACACATTTATAAATGTTTTAAAAGTTTGCACCGATAGGCGAAAGGTTAAGAAGGGTTGGATTTGAACTTAATTCTTCTCCACGAGAAAAAAGTTCTTTAAAAATCCTTCTATAGATTTTTGAAGCCTTTTCCTCGTCACCCAGTTCTTCAACAAGGAAGTCTAATGCATCCGCAGGATTATTGGTTGCCATCCAGTACGCAAGTTTATAAACAATTTCATCAATTTCAATCCCCTCAACTTTAATTTTCTTCCAAGATTTAGCCACCTACCTCACCTCCTTAACAGCTTCTAAAACCTTAGAAACATCAACCTTAAACGGATAAGCAACTAGCCGCGCATCCTCATTTTCTTTAACGAAAAGAATCTTAACATCGTCACCCTCAAAGAAACCGTAGAAAACACCATTACAATTAACCTCATCCCTAATCATCTCAGTAACAAAACTCAAATATTTGCCAATCCTCTCCAAAGCACCAGGCTTCCCAACAAAACCATTAACCTCTTCAACAACCTTTTCATTTCTGAACACTAACATAGACATAGGAGTTAAACCCGGATCCTTCCTAACAACCTTCTCATACAACACATAACACACCTCCTTTATCATTCAAGTAGTACTATACACCACCACAATATATAAACCGAAGAACATTAAATAACAAAAACAAACCAGTGGCAAGATCACCGAAAATGTAGATACAAGTTATGCGTTAAGAATAAAAAGATTATTTTTTCGAATTAAAAATGCCAAAAGATGCATCTAATTAGAGTCGAAAATACTATATATGAAAGTACGTTCAACTTATAATAGGTGTACTAAACATGGTTGAAGAAGAAAAGCTAGAGGTACCACAAAAATACTTTGATCTACTACCAGACCCAATTAAGTACACGAAAAATAACAACACATTAACCCAACTTAGAAACTCGTTACTATGGCTATTTTACCTATACGATCTCCCAAAAGAAAAAAGAGATGAAATAATCCGAGAATTGCTTAAAACAGATTATATAACAAAATTAAACTTATATCCAGGATTTGATCCCCTAGGAATATTTTTATATTTTCGAACAGGGTATGAAAACATTATTTCATCCATTAAAAGGGTCTTAAGAAGAATTAATCAGTACAAGATTACACATCCTGGATTGATAGTTACTTCTCTTTATTCGGTATGGATACAGCCTTCTGTAATAAATGAAAATGAATATAAACTGCTTGTAGAAATCATTAGAAACCCTAGTGGATCCCTTAGGGAGTGGAGTAAAAATACAAAGATTAGTTTGGCTGGCGTTAAATATGCATTTGACAGGTTGAAGAAAAAACTTCTTCTAAGAATATGGTCGCAAATAAACTTTAATGCAATAAAATTGAAACATTACATAGTACGTATTTCGGAAATTCATAACGAGACGATTGAAAAAGAAATTGGAGAGATATTTTTAAAAAATATTTGGTGTCGTTCCGTGTTTTCATTTGCCTCTGAGCCATACTCACTATTTATATCTTTAACTGTCCCTTCACATGTTCGATGTACCCATAGATTCCTTGAAAATATTAAACTTTTTGAAGATATCGGGAGTGTAGAGGTGTACGAAGTTAGGGAAGTATTCACATCATACAATTTTACTGCTTTCAATCCAAAAACTGGTTGGCATTTTTCACCAAGTAGCTGGACGTCATTCTTTTTATCTAGAACGTTAGAAGATTACTTGGATTACCTTAGACAAGTAAATTCTATCCATAGAATTTCTTATAATGAAATACCTAACCTTAAATTCTCTAGAGGAGATCTCTATATAATTGCCGGATTATCAAGAGATTTTAGGTTAAAACCAACAATATTAAGTAAGATTTCAGGATACTCATTACCAGCAGTTTCGAAAAAAAAGAAAGATTTCGTTAAAAAAGGAATTATACGACCCTTTCCATACATTGTTAATATCGGTCTTTCCAGTTCTGCCGCTATACTTTGGAGAGGGGCTCATAAGATCTTAGAATGTCTAATGCATGCTTCGTCTGAATTGCCCTATACTATCGGTTATAGAATAAAAAAGATTTATCCCACTGCGGGGGACTACTTGCTAACATTTACTTGGCTACCTGGTACTGTTTCATGGGATCTTATTCAGAATTTTAGTGAAATCGGAAAAGAATATGGGTTGGAAGAGTTTTTCTATGAACGAAAAGGACCAGGGAGCTTTACCATCGATCGGTTTATTTATCGTTGGAATGAAGAAAAACAGGTTTGGCAATGGAGCGAGAAAGATTTTAACTTCCTTTTTTAATTCATTTTACTACGTTAAAAATTTAAAAAATAATTCTAAATAGTTAAGAGAATAATAAAATTTAGAATATTAAGAAAATAAATTTTGTATGATTTTTTGGGACTATTCTCGCTTGGTTTTTAAGCTGGACTTGGATTAGGATCAGATCCACCAAAAGGTGCCGTTATCCCTGGTTGTTGTAGAGTTAGCCATAGTAGTGTTGCTAGTATTAGTATGTATAGTATTAGGTATCTTTTATCGTGTAGTTTTAGTAATAGTTTGGGTGTTTCGAGCATGTCCTCAATCCTCTCCTTGCATCTTTGTCTTAAATTTTAAGACCACTTCTATATAAATATTGGGTTGCTTTGTTATTGGCTTAGTGGAAGTTAAATTGAGAAAAGAGAATTATAAGGAAATTTATCCCTTTTTAGTTTCATTGGTGTTGTTTGTGTTGTTTTTGGTGGATTGTAATGTTTTATTACAAATATTTGGAGAGAAATGTTCCTGGAAGTTTGATTTAAATGCCTAGAAAAGGCGTTTTAAAAGTAGTTTTTTACATTACTACAATTTATTTTTCTTATTCAGAGAAAGAGTATTACATGAGTAATATTTCGCGTCGGGTGAAACTGTTATAATTTTTGGGTGTTATGTGTTGTTTAGGATTTGTATTTCTGCTGTTGTTTCTAGGGCTTGTTTTTGCATTATTGGTTTTAGTTTTTCCA
Organism: Candidatus Baldrarchaeota archaeon; assembly: GCA_016840485.1. GTDB lineage: Archaea > Asgardarchaeota > Baldrarchaeia > Baldrarchaeales > DXJG01 > DXJG01. Next base: position 4,818 of record JAEOSG010000031.1, on the reverse strand, counting down.
CTGCTTCTTGTAGTGCTAGGAATATTAGGCCTAGTTTTACTCTTTTTGATGTGAAGGCTGTTAGTAGAGTGTTTTCGTCTATTGATGTTATTACTATGTATCCGTTGTCTCCTTCGAGTATTACTCTTCTTAGGAAGCCTTTGTTGAGTTGTAGGTTTGCTTTTTCTCCTACGCTGATTAGTGTTGCTGTTATGGCTGATATGACGATTTCATCTATTTCTGTTGGTAGTAGGGATACTACTGGTAGACCTTCTGATGATACTATTGATAGACCTTCTATCTCGCGGTGTTTGTGTATTATTTCTTTTAGTGCTTGTTTTAGTTCTTCTTGGGACATTTTTTGGCACCTTAAAGTGCAATAAACAATAACGTTCTCTATTGTTATAATACGTATTACTACTTATAAACCTTTCCGAAGCGTTTAATTCCACCTAGAAGAGTTGCGAAATATTTAGTAGCAAACAAATAAATAAGGTTTTCTCATAAGTTTAAAAAAAGTTGTATAGCTAGAGGTTCATGTGGAAAAATGAACAGTAATAGTGCATCTGATTCTATTTTTATCAAAACATATTAAAGACGGGCGGATAACCGGCTATGTTATCTTTTTAATAACATCGCCATCTATTTTTATAATTCCTATTTCCTCAAGTTCATTTAAGATTCTTTTAACGTGTATTGAAGGAATACCCAATGTTTTACTAAGTTCATTAATGTTTCTTGACCCTGTTTCACTTATTATGGTGTATATTTTGAATTTTGGCTCATTTTTAAACATTTTTCTCCATTCCTCACTTACTTTTACTAGTTGGTTAAGCTCGCTTTCCAACCTGTTTATTTTCTCCTCTTTTTCCGCAAGTTTCTTCTCAAATGCTATGATCTCTCTTCTCTGTTTTTCAGTTAGTGATCTACATTGGTTAAGTTTAACTTTCAGTTCTTCTTCACTTCTTTTAAAAGAGGAAATCTTCTCTTCTTTATCTTTAATGTCCTCTTCTAATCTTTTTATTTCCATTTTTCTTTCTGCAATTTCTTTATTTAGTTTTTCGATTTCGTTTTCTTTCTCTTTCAGTTTTGATCTTAATCTCTTAAGTTCTTCTTCCAATACTTCTATTTCGCTTTTTAATTTGGTAATTGTGTTTTCCTTTTCTTCTAAGTTTCTCATATATTCTTCAAGTAGATTTTCTTTTTGTTTAAGAGCCTTATGGAGTTCTTCGACTCTTTTATTTAATATTTCAATTGCCATTTTTTGACCTTCGGTTAAAGACCCCTCTTCCATTAAAATCCCCGATTAAAATATTGAAACTAAATATATAAATATCCTTTCATTTTGGCAAATATCGACAGTTCTTTAAGATGTAAAAGAAAAATTTTGCAGAAATGTTTTTGTCAGAGTGTCAAAGATGCATAGAAAATTTAGGTAATTCTATGTTTTGATTTTGTCGAAACAGTGTGGTGAGCGAAGTCGTAAGTTTTATAGGACTTTGTGTTTAGCTTGATTGCTAAAAGTTGAGGATACAATATTTGATGTTTATACGGTTTGGAGGGCTTTACTTTGAGTTTTAAAGATCTATGGAATTTGCAGTTAAAGAAAGTAAATAACGCCTTAATTAATTTCTTAGACGGAAAGATAAAAGAGGCTGGAGAAATATCTCCTGTTAATGTTCAATTTTATAAAGATATTAAGGAGTTTGTTTTGCGTGGCGGTAAAAGGCTGAGACCTGTGGGCTTGGTTTTTGCTTATGAAGGTGTTGGTGCCAGATATAATGGTGACGTTTATAAGGCTTCTTTGTGCGTTGAGTTGCTGCATAATTCTACTCTTGTTCACGATGATATTATTGATCACGACGAGTTGCGTCGTGGAGGACCTACTTTCCATGTTTTGTACAGGGATAGGTTTAAGGAGGAGTTTGGTGATGTTGTTGCTGAGGATTTCGGTGTTGCTATGGGTATTTTAGGTGGAGATTTGATTTGGAATCTTGGTTTGGAGGCAATTTTGACCTCTGGTTTTCCGTCTGATCAATGTGTCGAGGCTGCTAGGCTTTTTCAAAAAGCTTTTCAAGATGTTGTTGATGGTGTGCTTTATGAGGCTTTTTTAGCTAAGAGGAGGGATGTTAGTGAAGAAGAGTATATGTTGATGATTAAGTTAAAGACTGCATGTCTTTTCGAGAAAAGTCTGCTTATAGGGGCTGTTTTAGGTGGAGGAACTGAGGAGCAAATGAAAGCTTTGAGTGGTTATGCTATTAAGGTTGGTCAAGCTTTTCAAATTCAAGACGATATCTTAGGTAGTTTTGGCAAGGAAGAGGTTACAGGTAAACCTGCTGACAGTGACATTAAGGAAGGTAAGAAAACTATTTTGGTAGTAAAAGCTCTTGAAACACTTGAAGAAAAGGAAAGGGAAAGAATGCTTAATATTTTAGGTAGAAGTGATGCAACCCCTGATGAAGTTAATTTTGTGCGTGAGATGTTTGTTAAGAGTGGAGCCTTAAGCTACGCTAAGAAAAAGGCATTTAAACTTAAAGACGAAGCCAAAGAACTGTTAAAGCAAGCCGATCCTCCTCTTTCAGCCGGCGCAGAGAAGTTTTTCCTAGACTTGGCAGACTTCGTTGTTTCACGAATATACTAAGAAATGTAAAAAATTAGAGGGTGAAACTTTCTTTTCTCCTCTCTGTTATCAATTCTACATATGCATCTTTAAATGAAACATCTTCAATTGGCTTTGCAAATAGCTCAAAAAAGACTTTCCTTTTACCTTTCGATCGATATTGCTGAATAAGTAAGTTTAATGCTTCATTCAAGCTTACACGTCTTTTTAGCTTTGCCTGAAGTTCACCAGCTATTTTTGCTAGTTTCTTTTTAGTTTCTTCATCGACGTTTATTGTTGTTATTTATATCACCTTGACATAATTACACTCTTATTAGGTAGTCGTGGTTTATGATAAAATATATCTTACTATCCTTTATTACTTGAAAGTTAACATGCTAGTCAAAATTCAAAATATTCAAAACTACGTGGTTCTCAGTGTAAAGTGATGTTTATTATTTGAGATGTTTATATTATTTTGGTGAGTTTATGCTGGTTGAGTTTGCAAGAATCTTCTTTAGTTTTCTTGTGTTTTTCTATGCTTCTTATTATGATTTGAAAGAGAGGATTGTTCCGAATAAAGGTTGGTTAATTATATATCCAGTAGCTGTCAGTGTTAACATTTTGAGTTTCTATTTGGAACAGAATTTACAGGACATTGTTATTTCGCTATTTTCGATTTTCATCGCAATAGTAGTGGGGTTATTGTGTTTTTATTCTGGTTTTCTTGGAGGAGGAGATGTTAAGACGTTTATTGCGGTCTCTCTTCTATGTCCAACCTTCATTTTCAACAGTCGAAGTCTATTTTCCCCTTTTCTACCCCTTTCCATCATCGTTAATAGTATTTTTCTTCTCTTAATGATTAGCCTTTACTTTTTCGTTAAAAACGTTTTTAAAATCGTGAAGGGTGAGAGAATTTTTGAAGAATTCGAACATGAACCACTCTGGAAAAAACTTCTTGCCATGGCTGTTGGTTGTAAAGTTCGTGAAAAAACTGATTGGAAATTTTTTAGAGTAATTGAAAAAAGAATTGGAGAGAAGAAGTTTTTTGATTTTTCAGATTCAGGTTCCGATACGGTTGTTTATTTAGGAGAAGGAATCTGGATAGCCCCCGTTATTCCTTTTGTAGTGTTAATGCTTTTAGGTTTCATGCTTTCCTTGTTTTTTGGCGACATTTTAACAGTTATGATTCGGTTTGTTGGAGTATCGTAATAATTATGGCCGTATCAAAATGATTATGATCCTATTTAAAGAGTATTAGACTCGTTTCATTTTATTTGTTCTTTTAGCTCTTTTAATAGCTTTTGGAGTTTTTTATCCTTATATAGGAGTTTATCCAGTATTTCATCGCTAAATTCTTCGTTAGTTAACTCTATTACCACTCTACCCCAGTAACCGCATTCTTTGCAAAGGAACTTTGGCCTAGTTATACCCATAGCCCCTAAAATGTCGAATTTTGCCTTCATAAACTGTATTTGAGGACTTTTACAAATAGGACAAATTTTAACAACAACTTTTATTCCCTTCTTCTTCAATTCTTCAAAAACATTCAATAACTCTTCAAGATGCTTTGATTCATCTGCCTTCTTAGACATATCTTCCACATCGCAGATTTTACAGCTACACTTAACGGGAAGGGGTTATTAAGATTTATTGTTACACGCCGAGAATGTTTGGTCAAATAATTTACGCAGTGAATTACTTCTATATGTTGATGGAAAGAAACACTTGTATTTGCCTCTTTTCACAGAGAAGATTAATCCCGCGGAAGACAAGATATAAAGGTGATATTGTACAACTCCTATTGCCTTACCTAAAGACCTACAGATTTCTCTGAACCAGATACCTGGATTTTCAATAATTAGAGCGTAAATTTGGTCCCTAACGGAATTTTTCCCTAGCTTCTTTGTTTTTTGTAACGTCGTTAAAACAGCTATTTGAGAAATTTCAAATTGAAATTCAAATTTGCACAGATTAACGGGAACAACTATTTTGGTTGCTTTTACACTAACGTCCAGATATAGAGAAGTTTCAATTAAAGGTGCTCCCAAATTCTCCTGGTTGACAAGGATTCCTGTTTGGAGAAACTCGGTACTGTGATTAACATTAACAATTATTGACACAAAAATAGCGGAGAACAACAAAAATACTAGAAGATAAAGTTTCCTTGGCATAATTTTGTTTTTCCTACTATAATTAAAATACTTTTTGGTACAATTTTAAACAACTACAGTTACCAT
>JAEOSG010000101.1 GCA_016840485.1 Candidatus Baldrarchaeota archaeon | reverse complement strand
ATTCGAAATCAAGTGAAGAGAAAAAGAATAAAATCACAGTCAAGATTTAGAGAATTTGAAGGCTGTATGATTATTTTTTATTGATTAATGTCTTAAATTAATATAAGTACGAGATATCTGGTATTTCCTGTTCCCCTAAGTCTTCACTTGCCACTATTTTTGCTAATCGTCTTGCCATTCTTAAATTTACTGGCATTAGAAGAATTACTTAAATAACGCTCTCTCTTAATCGAAGATAGTTGTTTTTCACCTTTTTCCGCTAATTCATTCTGAAAAAAGTCTTTGTTAATCAACCTAAATACTGGAATCAGATAATCATATTTTTCACAGCATCTTTTAACCTCTCTCTCGCTTCTCTAATCATTTCTGCATATCGTTTCCTTGACTCTTCAATCAACTTCTTTTGCATTTCAAGAAAATGCACTTCCTTAGGTTCTGGTCTTTTCTTCCACTCTTCATATTCTGCCTGTAACCGGGCTCTTTCCTTGTCTTCTTGTTGCATATATTCTTCGGCCGAGTCTCCCAATATTCTTTTTGTTATTTCTATTTCTTCTTCTGTTCGTGGACGAAAGTACTTCATCTCTGGAATCTGTATGAACGACCATTTGAATCTGGACAGTTCATCCAAGGTTATTACCAGAGCCTTAAGGTCCTCCCTAACTGAAGCATACCTCTCTTTACCCCGCGTTTTAATAACATAGAGTAGTCCACATCCCCTGAGTATTCGTACGACCTCCGCAATCTCGGTCTTGTCAGATATAAAATCCTCTAAAGTAACTCCTACTTGAGTTACGGCATAGATGGGCTTACGTTCAACATCAGGTTTCCAATCCCTATCATAAATAATCCTATTTCGTATCACAATAATGTTTCCAATCGGTTTGTATATCGTTTTTTCAAAGATATAGCTCATATCTTTACCATCTGCACTTATCACACCTTCAAATTGCCGTTGTCTATGCGAAGAATCTTCAACTAATTCACCAAACTCGATTCCTCGGTTCTTTAGGAAAATCTTTACTTGTTCTTCACTCATGAGTCGATCTGCCCATAATTCCCTTCTCGATAATTTTACGAGTACCTCCTTCACCAATTGAGGATCTAATTGTTTCAATTTTTTGATGTAAGGTTCCCTTAAAGAGGGCCCGTAAAGGGCATCTGTTAATCTAGCAGTCAAGAAAAGCAATATATAGAATTGTTCTCTACAGAAATAGTCTAATCTTAGAAATTGTTTTTTTCAATGCGATAGGAACGCCGACCTGCTTTCTTCAAGACAGGAATCCAATAATCGAAACGAACACGACCTTCCGTCCACTTGGCCACAGGTTCGTGCTTAATGTAGCCATGGTGAATTATATAATCCCTATATGTCTTAATCTCCTCAAGTTTGTCTCTTGCATCTACAAACTCTTCAAGTGGCTTAAATCTCTTTAGAATGTTGTACATCTTCGGTCTTGTATCAGCAGCCAGTAACAATCTTCCATAAGAATCAACCTAAGATAGTTTTTGGTCTATAAAATGCAAAGAGACGGCAAATTTAATTATAACATCAAGAAGTGATTGAAAGAGAGCTAAAAATGCATCAAATAAATAGGTTATATTTCTTTTGACGGCCTCTAATTCTTCTAGTCCGAACTCTTGTCTATACGGTCCGTGATATTTCCTGTAATAGCTGAGTGTGCTTCTTAAGATGAACTCTTCAATCTGCATCAGCATAGAGTAGACTTCACCGATCCTGAAGTTTATTATGTCAAAGAAATCTTCTATTACTTTTTTCGCTCAGGGTCTCTAACTTCTTCTTTTAAAGTGCAGAGATTCGACAATATCACATCGATGCCATTATCAAGTTGTGTCAATGTCCAGTTCAGGTCTTTTAAATTTTTTGGACATCTTCAGTTATTATCTCCATTTTCTCACGTACACCCCTTTTGGCTAATACCAAGAATAATCTGTTTGGCATTTAAAAAAGAAACTAGAAGTAAATAAATCTTTGTAAGCGTTTCACTGAACGCTCGAGTGGAAATAAAGGTAATATACGACAGTGCATTTTTGGCAAGCGTTTGGCAAGAAAATACGCCAAAATCAAAACATAGATGAGTCGAAATAAACCTTATCTAGTTAAAATAAACATGCAGAAGCTAAAACAATTTTCAGTGTGTAACTGTCTAGAAGACTGGTTCTTAAAACTCTTAGGAACCCTGATCTCGGACCTACAAGGTGAAATCAACATTTCAAATTGTTCCTTTAAAAATGTCTGACACTAAGGAAAGAGTTAACGCGGTGGGAACTAACGCCATCACTAGGAGAACAATCAAAAACCTCTTCCTACCTATAACCACCTTCCCCGTATCAAACTTCCTATTCCAATCTCAACATAACATTACATTTAACATACCAATTTCTTATCCTAAGATCCCATAAATATATTACAGTGCTAACCATATTTGCCTTATCCCCCAAACAGGACATATTATTCCTTAGGAAATTGAAAATATTGATTAAATGTAAAAAATAAGTGATTTAACTAAGATTTGCGGCGATAAGTTTTTAACATCGAGAACACCACCTCATCTCCTTCTTCTAATCACAACGAGCACGACTGCAGCAACTACAGCAACGGCAACACCTATTCCAAATGTTAAGTTCAAAGAAACCCCAGGCGCTAAACCCCCAGATACTACCTTATAGCTGTATATCGGGCTTACAGCTACGTTTCCTGCAATGTCGAAAGCTATTATTTTAAATTGAACAGTTTTACCTTTGGACTGCCCAGGTATTGTAGCTTCATATGTATCTCCGCCTTTCGCGGTTGCCGTTATATTTGTCCAGGTTTTTCCTCCATCAACACTATAAGACAAAATAACCTTGCTAACCCCGCTTCTCGCATCACTTACAGTGACATTAATTTTCGCCGCTTCTCCTCCTTTAACCTTGGAAGAATATTCCACCGCTGAAATACTTGGCGGAGTATTGTCCACATAGTATTCAAGAACTACACAATGATAGTTTCCAGCTTTATCCTTTACAACAACTACTAAAAGCTGCTTACCTTCCGCATAGCTTCTTGTATCCCAACTATACCCATAAGGCTCCACAGTATCATTATATAGAAGTTCCGGTTGCCCATATATTCCAAACACAACATAGTCAACACCAGCACCAACATCACTCACAGGAACACTTATCTTTACAACACCACTAACCCAACTTCCATTCGCAGGAGAAACCACGCCAACTACCGGAGAGGTTTTATCTAAATGCACAACTATGCTCTTTGAAGCAGTGTTGTTAACATTATCGTAAGCTACAATCGTTAAATTATATGTCCCCTCCGCGTATTCTGTTGCATCCCAATAGATATCGTAGTCTGGAGGATACCAGTAGCCTTGACTTGAACCATTAATCAAGAGCTCTACAGCATAGACACCACTAAGCTCATCTGAGGCAGAAACATCAACAGAAACATATGTTCCAACCCAACTACCATCGCTTGGAGAAACTATGTCGACAACGGGAGGCACTGCTTCCATAATTGAATATACTGATAATGTTTCTGAGGAAGAAATTGATACTCCGAAAAACTCGAGTAGAGAATCGTCGTCAATGTCACTTACAAATAGAAACACCGTATTTGGAAGTTCAAACAAGGTGACGCTGGAAACATCGTTAAGGGAAGTAGAGTTAAGTAAACTACATACTTCGTGATACGGCTCCCAACACGGTACATCAAACCATTCTGAGAACGGTGGTTGTGGGTAAATCGAACCAATACCAAGCTCATCAAGTAAAATTACTTCACATATGCCATCAGCATCGAGGTCAAGTGGTATTGCGGCAATGTAGCCTATTCCCCCCGTTATTATCGCTTTTTCAGGCTTTTTCTCAATATCATATATTCTAACATCATCACTTGTCATAACGGTTAGCTCTGGCTTCTCATCTCCATCCAACTCTGTAATTTCCAAACCCTTAATATACAGGTTACTGGGCAATAGATGAGTCCAGAGTAAGCTCCCGTTAAATAGAACCGCTACACCGTAAGCATCAAAATCACTGTCATAGAAGCTTACTGCTATGTAATTGTCAGATAATGCAATATAATTCTCAAAATATCCATTAGCTGTGGGGCTGATGATCTGGGAGCAGTTTCCACCTTGATATAGAATCATCATTTCGGCATCCCAGTAATCAATGACTACCACCTCATTTCCAGATGCAGAGAGATCCCAGTCGCCAGCAAACGCATCATTAACACTGAAGTCACTTGAAATGTATATAGGAGAAACTGTTATCGTTTGATTAACGTATATGTCGAAGACCGTTATTTCCAAGTAGTATTCACCAAAGATAAGATCGTAGTATGCCCCCTCTACCAATATTACATCATCTACACCATCACCAGTCCAGTCAGCAATTGCAAGTACTCTTTCATACTCTGGTATTGTGAAGTTTGCTATTTTAGTTCCATCGTCATCGTAAATGATCGTTACGTTTCCCGTACTGGGTATTATTACTATTTCTGGGAGATTGTCCCCATCTAAATCGGCAATTCTTCCCCAAGCAATTGATGTGTTAAGTTTTATTTGCCATGTTACATCCACTCCGTTATAGTAACGTAACCCGTGGTGGAAGAGCCTATAATCTCAGCTTCTGTTAAAGCATAATAGTATGTTCCCGTAGTTTCATTATATTCTTTAGAATAGATTACCACAATCCATGTGCTAAACCCGTACCAATACTGGTATTGCCAATTCCAAACATAGATAATCTCACCACTTGAATGATAAATATCGACTTCTTTTACAAACTTCATTTCAGGAGGTATCACCTCTGGTGGATCACTTATTTTCGTTTGTATATTTGTGGAAACTATCGGCGTAGTTGCAGAAACCGTGGATATTAGGCTTAGTGTCAGAAGAAGCAATATTAGTGGTATAATTAATTTCTTCTTCCAGAGCATGAAGTCTACCTCACCTACCTTATATTACCATACTATATCTTTGCTACCATTTTTATTATTTTTGTTAGTAAAATCGGTATCAAAAATTTGATTACGAGGTGAACAAGCTTGTTAGCGAAGGGTGTAACAAAATTGGTATTAGAAAAGGAAACAACAATTACAAGGGAAGGCCGTAGTGGAGCTAAAATATATATTCCATCGGATATAGTTAAGGATTCTCAATTCCCATTTAAAATTGGAGAGAAAGTTCTATTAAAAATAGATGTTGAAAACAATAGGTTAATTGTAGAGAAAGCAGAGCAGAAATAATCATTCAGAAGAACATCCTACTTCACCTATCGCTACTGAGGCATCAAGATTTAGTATTTTATCTGTCTTTTCAAGAAATTACGTAGTTTAAGTGACAGTGGCTACCAATTCACGCTTTAAAAATATTTATCTTCTTTCATTTTGCTACCAAATTTGCTACCAAAAAATTAAAAGAATAATGAAGTATTAATTATAACAACCATTATCATACTAGATGGGGGAAGAAAACACGTGGCTCGAATAACATATAAACTTCTTATATTCCTCCTTCTATGTACTCTCTGCATACCATCATTCATAATTAACGAAGCCATTACTCAAACACTACCTCTTTCAGTTAATTCAATGTCTCTCCAAACAGATTACAACCTACCCACCGTTTTTAAGAGTGGAGAGAACATCCAAGTAAGCTTAATACGTACACCCGCAACCATATATGGATGGCAATCTACAATTGTTTTTGCGAACGTAATAGGAGATTTATCCGAGGTTTCGCTAAATGTTACAATAACAATAAGTGCCAATACAAATGCATCAATTGACGTATTACAATATTTTGGTCTGGAAAGCTTCTTCCCGTACAACATAACAATAAACTATGCGATGAGACTCATTCCAATAACAAGAAACTGGTATGTGACAGCAATCCCTGGACTTCCAGCAATAACAGCAACATTTCAGTTTCTTCTTCAAACATACGCAATCCACGTTAATAGTACTGTTCACTACGAATTATTGATAGATGGAGAAGTAAAAGCATCAGACAACTACATCGTTCATGAAAAAGAAGAGTTAAACCTTCCACCCATAGTGATGACCAGTGTATACGACGTTCTACAAGACCCAAAAATATTCAATGAAACATTCGGCTTAGGTCCAAAAGGATGGGCCCTTAACCCCGATTCCACACTGAAAGTACTGGTGGTAGCATTTGACGATCATGGATTAAAAGAAAATAATGTAGTTTTTGAGTACTCGGTAAGCGGCGGAACATGGACAACTGTACAATTAACACGAGACTCCCTTATGAATTTTCTCAGCAGTGCAGTGGATAGCATTAATGGAGCAATTGACACAATTAATTATGCACTTCAACTATTAAGTTTACCAACACTTCCCACCATTGATATTCCATTATTCACATTTTACGCGGAGATTCCGCCGCAAAATCTTGGCAACTGGGTGATGTTCCGCGCAAATGCCACCGATAGTGATGGTGAACAATCTTCCTCACCAATGGGATTCTACTACATTAAAAATGGAGCAAGCGATACAAGAGTTCTAATTGTAGATCCACATGTTAAACTTTGGCTTCTCCAAGAAAACTTGAAAGCTTTAACCAATAAACTCCGCAAATACTGTGACTACGAATTTCCATCCGAGCTACTCGAAGAAATGACAATTCTCAACAAACTGGCAGACATCATAAGCAATTATAGTCCAGAACCGTTTCACCACTGGGAGCTCCTAGGAAAATACTACGACATCTACATCGCATACCCTGACCAAAACCTACAATCACTACTTAAAAATGCAAGTGAAGGGGGCTTTGAACCCCACGCAATAATACTAAGCAATCTATGGCTTGGATTAAATATTCCACAATACGAGTTAACCTTCACATGGGACCTAAAAGACATAAAAATAGATGAAGAAACAACGCTTTTCGATTGCTTACGCGACTACGTGAAAAGCCACCATGCCGGCCTCATAGCCACCTATGGAACCCTCAGCGACTGGATAATCTGGACTGATGCAAACAACAAAATTAAAATTGGTAGTAGAGGACATGTAGGCAACTCACCCGAAGACCTCGACATATTAAATGAGAAGACTGTTGCAGCAATGCTAGGGCTACCAGAACTCGCACTATGGGAATATATAAGAGATAAATTCGCTGAAACACTAGTTGCATTAGGTGGAGCTTCTCCTCCCATATACGCCCTCGGCCTCCTCGTAGGTTCTCTACCACTTCAAGTTCCATCTATACCATTTAACGGAACCTTAACGGCAACTCTCGAGGGAGCTGAACATCCTATTTTACAAGGGCTTCCAGAGGAGTTCATTATGGAATGCCCATCCATATACAATCAGCTCGGATATAAGGCATATACTCAGGTAGGATGGCAGTTAGCAATGCCCAGAGCAATTGCTTATGAGGCGTGGAACCACGGCAACAATACGAGAGACATCGTAGAAAGCTATGTAAATATGCTTGGAATGTTGTTAAAAATGTCACAAATAATGTTTTAACGGAGGAAAACGCTACTAAAATATTAGATTCTTTGAAATGGGGTTTACACCGATTCTATAGGTCAATTATTGCTGCAAATATCACGAAATCCACATTTAATATAACTTTAAACATACCAAGCTACCCAGAACCAGTAACGATAAGTATACCAATAAATTATCAAACACTTCTACAACTATTACCAGTAAAAATCATAGCAATTTCCGACAAAGCTTTAGCTGGTATAATTGCTAGTGATAGATTTTGGGATGAACACGGTTATCGTTCAATATATTTCAGTTTTGAAGTAGAAGCTTCAGATAGCAGTGTAGCTGAGCTACTATTGAAAAACGCTGTATCCTGGGCAGTTCAATGGCAAAAGCTAAACACCACGGAGCTCTTGGGAAACCTTGTTAGAGTTCCTAAAGAAACCGCGCAATCATTCAGAAACACGCTTAATATGCTTCCTGGCAACGTACTTCATTCTAGTGGAACAATACTGGTAGAAGAAGGTTACTCTACAATTGAAATGTATCTAGTTAAGGACAAAACTTACTACATGGTTGTTGTGCATCCAACATGTGATAAAGTAAGCGTATTTGTTCTTGAAGGAGATGCAGAGATCTCTTCAACAGTAAATATAACAGCAAGGATCACCAACATTACAATTACCGCGAGTTCAAGTGGAACTGTGAAAATAGGGGTTAAGGCAGATCCAGATTCAAGTCTCAACCCCACATACGTCGCTGTAAAAGGTATAAATAATCTTCCCGTGATCTTCATAGAATCTCCAGCGAACAAAAGTTATATCAGGAGTACTGTCACTATCGCGGTAAATGCAACCGATGACGACGGCATCACATCCATGGAAATTCTAATTAATGGAACAAAGGTATACACGGCGTCAAACGGAGGCAACGTAACCTGTCGGTATTCATGGAACACTAGGAAATATGTTGATGGATTCTACAATGTAACCATTATTGCTTATGACCACTATACCTCTACAATCGCAAAGATTATTGTCTTTGTCGACAATACTCCACCATCAATTCAAAATCTAAGCTATACTCCCACCAAGCCTACCACTGGGGAAGATGTTACAGTTATAGTGATGGTAACTGATGCTGGTAGTGGTGTGGAGAATGTGCTCCTCTCGTATAGTTTAGATGATGCAGATTGGGTAAACATAACAATGAATGCAAAAGGTGGAAATATATACGAGGCTACAATACCAGGACAACCTGCAGGCAAAACTGTCCAATTCAAAGTGATAGCTTTTGATGTTACAGATAATGTAGCAGTAAGCTCAACCCACAGTTACAAAGTAACATCTGGGGCTCCAACATTTGAAGTTCCATGGAGCTTAACAATCGGAGTAATTGTCGCCTTGATAGCTGTGACCACATTAATTACCGTTAAAAAACACCGAACATAACAACAACCAAACCATCTCCCCTATTTTTATCTCAAAATAAGTCTTATAATGACACATAGCACCAAATAAGAATATTTCATAACAGAAAAGGAGCAAATAAGCCCTTCCCTGCGGAGAGAAAAAACTTATAATTGTGTTATATAAATGTTGATATGACAATAGTCGCAATATATAGCACAACAAGTGGGGCCATACAATGGTTAAAAACACGCTGGAAATGCCTGAAGAAATTTTAAAATTTTTCTCAATAGAAGAAAACCAAACACTTCTCGTTAAAGGAGTTTCTGGAGTGGGGAAAACAACATTCGCACTAAAATGCCTAAAACTCTTTGCCTCCCCAAGATGCGGAATATACTATACGGCGAAAGCAAATCCAAAGAGAACATACAGTAGATACCCATGGATCAAAGACGTTTTACCACCAGAAAACATAATCGACGCAAGCAAAACACCTCACACCCTCCCTCGGCCGGCGCGGCGGGGGGGGGGACG
>JAEOSG010000301.1 GCA_016840485.1 Candidatus Baldrarchaeota archaeon | reverse complement strand
AAAATGCCATTAACAAGCGAGGATATAAGGCGAATTTCAAGTTTAGGATTCAAAATTGAAGATTTCGCCGTAAAAATTGGAAAAGAATGGAGACTAAAAAATAGGAACGGAAAATGTTACTTTCTAACAGAAAACGGCTGCAAAATCTACGATTTTAGACCGGAAGGATGCAGGCTCTATCCACTAGTATACGATGAAGAAAGCGGAAAGCCCATCCTAGATAAACTATGCCCATACAGAGAAGAATTTAAACCAGAAAAATCTGACTTTGAAAAACTTCTAAAACTTATAGAGAGGCTGGCGGCTGAGGAAAAGCTCCAAAAATGAAGGCTAACAAACCGAAAACAAACCAGACTAGAACCATATTCTTAACCTTCCTAGCGTTTTCCCGCGAGAAATCCCTAAGAAGAGAAAGTGAGGAAAATATTAGTCCAATGTCAGTTATAAGAACAAAAGGAACGAACCATAATGAGACAAGCCCAAAAATGACTGGTAGCGGACTTAAGGCGACAGCTGCAAAATAAAAAATTGCAGCCGCCCACGCTGCACATTTGCTTCCAAACCTAACAGCCAACGTCCCAATATTTTTGGCTCTATCCCCCTCAATATCAACTATTCCCTTTGTTATTTCCCTGCCAGTATTCGAAAGAAAAGCCATGGCTGCGAAGAGGAAAACGGCAAAATTAAGCTTTTCAACCGCAAAATTTCCATAAATGAATGGAACTGAAACGCATGCACTTACAAGAAAATTTCCGAAAAGACCGGTCTGCTTACCGAAAGTTACATAGGAAACAGAAATAATCCAGCTTATAATTGCTAGAGCCAAACATTCAAGATTGGTCATTAAAGCGGCTGTCAACCCAGCAACCGTAAGTAGAAATGCGAAAGCTAACGCTTGGCTAGGCGTTATCGCTCCGCTGGGAATCGGCCTTCCAGGCTCATTAATAGCATCTATTTCTCGGTCGTAATAATCGTTTATCGCCATTGACGCGCCAGTAAGCAAAAAGCCTGTTAAAAAGCCTAAAATTAGATTTTGCCACCATTCAGCGATTTCCGTTCCAGTTGCAAGCGCGGCGCCAACTATTACTGCAAATCCCATCATGAAACAATTAGCTGGCCTAAGAAGCTTGAGGAAGGCTATTGGCTTTCTCAAGCTTTCGCTATCCCCCAATTGTAGAGTGCGGTATGAATCATTTCAGCGGCTGTCGCCGCGATGATTATCGCCATTAGTCTACCCATGGCTCTAACTCCATTTTTTCCAATAATTCCCGTAATCTGTTCGGAGCCTCTTAAAGTCAAGTAGATGAGCAGCGCGGTTACTGCTACGCTTATTACTCCTAAATGGGCTGGGTAAACAGCTGAGAATACAATTAGCGTCGTTATTGTTCCGGGACCGACGAGTAAAGGCGAAGCTATGGGAACTATGAACATTTGTTCACGTTCTTCTATAGTCTTCGTTCTGGAAACTCCGCCCAGCATGTCTATTGATATGACAAAGAGGAGAATTCCTCCACCGAATCTTACCGAGTCGACTCCTATTCGCATAAATCCTAAAATGAAGCTTCCTCCCAAAAGAAAGACTAACATCAAAAGAAAAACAGTAACCACCGCCTTTCTTAATAGACGTCTCCTCCGAATCTTGTCAACTTCCTCCATCAATGATAGATAGGTCGGAATAACACTTACCGGATTAAGGATGGCGTAAAGCTGAACAACCATTATGGCAATTATTCCTAAATCTGAAGCTATGTCCATGCCAATCTCTATAAAGCAAACCTTGAATAAATATATGCATTGTCATAAGCCAAGGTAGAGGGATAACGGTTGGAGCTGAAAATAGTTGAGATAGAAAAACCTGAAGACTGCAACGTAATACTTGGAACAGCCCATTTTATAAAGACAGTTGAAGACCTATACGAGGCACTGGCAAGTTCCGCTCCAAACATAAAATTTGGGATAGGATTCTGCGAAAGCTCCGGCCCATGTCTAGTAAGAAGTGAAGGAAATGATGAAGAACTGAAAGAAATAGCTGTTAAAAACGCATTAAAACTCGCATGCGGCCACGCATTCATAATAGTTCTGCGAAACGCCTACCCAATCAATGTAATGGACAAAATAAAGCAAGTTGCAGAAGTATGTTGCATACATGCCGCCACAGCCAATCCACTTCAAGTAGTAGTTGCAGAGACAGAGCAAGGAAGGGGAATTCTAGGCGTAATTGATGGATATAAAAGCAAAGGAGTAGAATCAGAAGAAGATATAAAAAAGAGAAAGGAATTTCTAAGGAAAATAGGATACAAACTCTAACTGCTTAACAATATTTTTGCATTTTTCCAATTTTCCTTGACTATTTCAAAGTTTCCAATTACCCCACTGTGAATAGAATAGAAGATGTAGCATAAGTATGTGCATCCTTTACACTCACGGTAAATACTCCTTAATC
>JAEOSG010000300.1 GCA_016840485.1 Candidatus Baldrarchaeota archaeon | reverse complement strand
CAGTAAGCTGGTAAAGTGGTATTCTTCTTTTTTCCCTTTCCAGAGAACTGGAAAGAACAAGAAATGCGAGTCCTATGAGGAGAGCTCTCACAGCTGTGAAAATTACCGGGTCTATATGAAGCACGAAGAATCTGTTTACAATGATTGCAGCTCCTGAGCTCAAAGCGGTGAGCGTGACCAGCAGTGTTCCCTTGGTTTCTCTGTCCACGGAATCTAATAATTCAGGTGAGATTAATAAGTTATGTGCTGGCAGTATGTCTTTTTACAAAGAAAGTTGATCCAAACTTTATTCTTAGCCCTATTTTCGATAATCTCACACACTTCAAAACCAGCTTTCTCAAGTAAGCTTTTGAACTCTCCCACCCTGTAGAAAGCAAAAAATTTTTTCCGCCTTCGTAACTTTCCTTTTTCACGAATTTCTCACCCTTCCCTTCCGGAACCGAAACTAGCATTATCCCGTCATCTTTCAGAACTCGCCTGAATTCTTCAAGAGTCTGATAAGCCTGTGATTTGGGTATGTGCATAAACGAGCTGAGAGCCCAAAGACCATCAAAACTCTTATCTTTAAATCCAATTTTTCTCATATCCATCCGGTAGAATTTTGCTTTTGGAGCAAATTTTTCTGCAATTTTAAGCATATTACTGCTAAGGTCAATACCAGTAACATCAAAACCTTTTTCGCTCATGTATTTAGTATCCCTGCCATTTCCACATCCTATATCAAGCACTTTCTTCCCTTTCACCATTTTTAAAAACCTGTCCAGCAGCCACGCTATTTCCTGAGGATTTTTGTGAATAGAATGATATTTTCTCGCAATTCTTTCGTAGGTTTTGACTGTTTCGACTGTTAGTTCCACGGCCATATAAATACGTATACTGCTCTTTGAATTTAATTAAGTTATGCGCCGGCCGGGATTTGAATCCCCCAGCGGTTGCAACCTACTGGCGGTAGTTATTAAAAATAGCAGGATTACTCGTAACTATGGAGATAAAGTACGATGAAACAGCAAATGTTTTGATAATTCGATTTAAGAGGGAAAAAATAGCGGAAAGTGAAGAAGTTGATGAGGGGGTGATTGTTGATTATAACAGCCACGGAGAAGTGGTTGCTATCGAGATTTTAAATCCCAAAGGAAAAATAGACCTCAATAAGCTGGTCTTTGAGAAAAAACTTCCTGTTCCGATACTTTTGGGGTGATTTCGGGTGATAGTTTTTACAAAGCACTCCTTGGAAAGGATGAAAGAAAGGGAAATAGCAAAATTATTATTGTCTGTTAGCAATGATAATTTATTTTCTTCTTACGAAGTCTGCAATCTCGTAGAGAGGTAAATCTGTATTTTCCAAAAGCTCATCTAATGCATCAGCCAAGGCTTTATCTTTTATAGCAACAAGGACTTCGTAGTTGTTTTTCATTCCCGAATTCGTTAAATTCGCAGATCCTATATAAACAGTATCATCAACAATGTATAACTTAACGTGAAACTCTGGAGGATATATTCTTAATAGGCTTACGAGGGGTATGTAGTGAATAACATACTTTCCTTTAGAGATAGTAATTAGGACTATGCTCGATAAAATACCAACAATACCAGCATACAAATTTACGAAACATATCAGTACTATAGATAATAAGAAGATAATTATACCTATGGCGATATTTCTTTTATTAGCAGGTGCTATTACCTCCTTTTTCTCCTCAATTAGAGATCTTAATGCTCTAATATGAAACTGGGAGAAATCTGACGAAGTATATATCTTAACAGGAACCTTTTCCTGTATTTCAGAAAGTAACTTAGCGTATTTGTAGGAAATCCAGGGAGAAGCTACGATAACCCTGTTTTTCGCTTTTTTCAATTTTTCAATCAAAAAAGATTCTATGTTTTTACCCAACACATAAGAACTTTCTTTGGAAATCACGTTTATATGTCTCTAAAATTTTTAAAAGTATTTTGTAAAGTACAATTCCCTTTGTGAGTGTTTCTGGATATTATCTATCTACATAGATTGCCTCATAGTTTAGAAGTTGGATATTACACGAGATGCCTAATACTGGTTTACTACTAAGTTCCATCGAATTTGCAATGGAAAGTACATAGAGACGTTAGAGGAAGTACCCACCAATACTTTGAACCCTCTCGCCAAGCAAAAGGATAGAAAGTATGGGATTCTTGAAGATTTTTGAAAAATTTAAGTGATGTTTTTAAATACAAATACTTTAATCCTACCAAATGAGAAGGTGGAAAAGTTTGCTTCCTGCAGTAGTTGAGATTTTCGGCCTAATTTTTGGAAGTATTGCCTTATTGATAGGATGGATGGGTTATGGAGGGTATGTCTTTGGAGTTCCTGCAATTATAATCGGGGAATGCTTTCGAAGAAAGCACGGAGGAATAATTCCTCTGCTTACGATAATCTTTGGAGCTGTTGGGATAGCTGAATCTTTCGTGG
>JAEOSG010000100.1 GCA_016840485.1 Candidatus Baldrarchaeota archaeon | reverse complement strand
GAAAAGTTTTCCTGCTTTTGCTTCTTCTATGTCAACGCCTTCAACTTTATGGAGAATACCCATATTTTCAGATGCTCCGTCAATTGCTATAACTGCTACGACCATCGGTTTTTCAAGTCTCCCTCTCTCAGCAGAAATGTAGCTGATAGAATATGTTACGATTCTTCCCGTGTCTTTGACGTAAACCCATTCATCGGTCGGCTTGAAACACCATTCGCAGAACATTCTCGGCGGAACCATTATTCTACCACATTTATTACATTTCCTTGCGATGATTCTACCGTTTTTCAATTCTTTTAGAAATCTGCTTATGGCGATTCCTGCGCTCCAAGCATATTTAGCGTTTGGACGCCACTTAGTAGTTAACACTCTACCTTCTTTGAAATCTTCAGCTTTGAGGGGGTGGCCAGGATATTCTTTAATTTTCTCACTCATTTTCTCCTCCCTCCTTTATGATCTCATAATTATTACTGTTCCTACTTGCATTAGGTCTCCCCATGCTTGCGCTAGTCCTGTTCTAGCGTCTGGGACTTGTCGTTTACCTGCTTCTCCTCGGAGTTGCCAGAAAATTTCGCACACTTTCATCATTCCAGCTGCTGCTATTGGGTTTCCGACGCCAAGTAGGCCTCCAGATGGGTTAATTGGTAGGTCTCCATCTCTTTCGGTTACACCTTCTTTGGTTAGTTTCGGTGCTTCTCCTTTTCGAGCTAGTTGAAGACCTTCCATATGGTGCAATTCCTTATAGTCGAAGGGATCATATACCTCAGCTACGTCTATTTCTTTTGGTGGGTTGTGAATGCCTGCCATTTTATATGCCATTCTAGCAGCATATTCGACATATTTTGGATATGCGAGTTCCCTGTTTGTCCAATATGTTGAGTCGAGGCACCATCCGACACCATCTATCCAGACAGGTGAATCTGTAACTTTCTTAGCTACGTCCTCCGAACATAGGACAACTGCAGCAGCGCCATCTGAAACGGGGCTTATATCAAGTCTTTGAACAGGCCACACCAGTACCTCAGAATTTAATACGTCTTCTACAGTTATTTTTGCAGGTATTTGGGCACACGGATGATCTAAGGCGTTTCTTTTGTTTTTAACTGCAACGAGCGCTATATCCTCCTTTTTGATACCGTATTTATGCATGTATCTGTGCATTTCTAATGCGAATATCCAAATTAGGTTTGGTTCGAGCGGTCTGGTTAATATTGGATCCCATATTGTTGAAAAGGCGTATTGCGGATGTGGATGACATGGGCTCATTTTTTCTTCTCCTATTACGAGACACGTATTAAATAATCCAGAGGCAACGTGCCACCATCCAGCTATTGGAACAAATACACCAGTTCCTCCACCAACATATACTCTGACGTAGGGTTTTCTCCACGCTCCAGCACCGTCAAGCAAATATTCACCCTTCATATGTAATCCATCAAAGGCATCAGGAGCTGTTCCAAGCACGACGCAATCTATGTCTTTAAGTGTTAGTCCAGCGGAATCTAATGCCATTTTAGCAGCTTCCCAGCACATTTCTCTACCTGTTTCTAACATTCTACGTCTAAACAAGGTCATTCCAGCACCAACAACCGCAACACGTTTCTTAATCAACATTTCACACACCTCCCCCTAATACTCCCTACTTAAAACAACCACAGCCCCTGTAGCTGTTGGAATCCCCCTCCAAACCTGTGCGACACCTGTTTTTGCATCTGGCACTTGTCTTTTTCCCGCTTCTCCTCGAAGCTGTAAAACTAGTTCCAAGGCTTTCTTTAGTCCGTCTGCCTCAAGGAGATTGCCGCATCCTAGGGAGCCTCCAGAGGGATTTACTGGTAAGTCGCCATCTTTTTCAGTTGCGCCTTCTCTCAGAAGTATTCCTGCTTCTCCCCTCTCGCAGAGACCTAAGGCTTCCACATGTTGAAGTTCTTTGTAGGAGAATTTGTCATCAATTTCTATGAGATCTATTTGCTTTTGTGGCTGTGTGATTTTTGCCATTTTGTATGCCATTTTTGCTGATATTTCAGCGTATATTGCTCTTCCCCAGTCTCTTGATTCTAGTTGCGGTGTGTCGGAGCACCATCCAACTCCTTTAACCCATATAGGTGTGTCTGTTAACCTTTTTGCCACCTCTTCCGCGGCTAGAACCATTACTATTGCCCCGTCTGCTAGAGGACTCATCTCTAAACGTTTCAGAGGATAAAACATTACTTCTGAATTTAATACGTCTTCTACAGTTATTTTTGCGCCGAAAGCTGCGTATGGGTTGTCTAAAGCGTTTTTCTTGTTTTTTACTACTACCATTGCGCACTCTTCCAAAGTGGTATCTGTTTCACAAAGATATCTCATCATTTCAAGCCCGGCGATGTAGAAGGGATGTCCACCGAGAGGTCGATTATATACGGGATCTAAAGCGAATGTTACTATGCCTTCGAAGGTGAGCATGTCCGATGCTTTGCTGTGGGCTTCAACGACTGCTATGTCGATTAGTCCAGTGCGTATTTGCATGTATGCGTTTATTATTCCGAAGAGCCCGTCTGCTGAAACTGTGAATACTGGTTTTAATACTGCGCCCAGCTGGTCGGGGACGAATTCGTCGAATATGCTATATCCTTCCCAGTAGTCTTCTGCCGACGTTATAAAGCTGTCCACGTCTTTTCGCGGATCTATTCCTGCATCTTCATATGCTTTTGTTGCTGCTTCGAACATCATTTCTTTGTAGGAAACGTCGGGTGTAGTTGATCTAATCTCGGTGCTTCCAACACCTATAATTGCTACTTTCCTCAAGTAAATTCCTCCCTTCTCAAATGAATATCGCTGTTATCGTTTATGTAAAAAGAAACTTATAATGTTTACTCTTTTCTAGCAAATGGTTGATAGATTCCTATTTTTCGTTGTAGAGATAGAGAATTAATTGTAGCTGTTTCTTTAATTAAGTAAAAATTAAAAATAGGGTATTGACATATTATTAGTCAACTTTCTTTAACCACCTTAAACAGGCTTTAAATTCGGGGGTAAGGGTATGAGTATCTTATTCTCTGAAGAAGAATTGGAATTTAGACAACAAGTAAGGGAATTTGTTCAAAGAGAAATCGTGCCAAAAGTCGATGAGATAGAGAAAAATAATGTTTTTCCTAGAGACATCATTAGAAAGCTTGGAGAAGAGGGGTTTCTGGGCATATTACATCCCGAGGAGTATGGTGGATCTAATCGGGGCTTAGTTTATGAGGTTATTTTGGCAGAGGAGATTTCAGCGGTGTGTCCAAGTTTAGATATGTCACGTATGTCTTCAGCGACTCTCTACGGCATGCCAATCAACAGGTTTGGGACTGATGAGCAAAAAAGGAAATATTTGGCTCCGATAATTAAGGGTGAAAAAATTGGTGCCCTAGGTATAACGGAGCCGAATGCTGGGTCAGATGTTGCCCGTATGGAGACACGAGCCGTTAAAGATGGAGATGAATGGGTTATTAATGGTGAGAAGCGTTTTATAACTAATGGGAGTGTTGCAGATTACATAGTACTTTTCGCTATAACAGATCGGACCGTAGACCCAAGAAAAGGCATGACCGCCTTTATAATTGATACTAAAAAACCTGGTTTTAAAGTGATAAAAGACTTTGAATTAATGGGCATGAGAGGCTGCCGAAACACCCATTTCGCTCTTGAAGATTACAGGGTTGGCGAAGAAAATATTCTAGGCGGCTTAAACAACGGATTTAAGGTTTTAATGGATGAATTAGATACGGAGAGGGTGGCTATTGCAGGCGAGGCTGTGGGTTATGCTAGAGGTGCTTTTGAAGTGGCTGTAAGATATTCAATGGAGAGAATCCAGTTTAAAAAGCCTATTAGAATGTTCGAAGCTATTAGTTTTAGGATAGCGGATATGGCAACAAAAATAGAGGCGGCAAGGCTTCTAGCTCTTAGAGCAGCTAGAATGATAGATAAAGGTTTAAAAGCTACTAAGGAGGCTTCAATGGCTAAGTTATTTGCAACAGAGATGGCTTTTGAGGTATGTGATGCAGCGTTGCAAATACTTGGTGGAATCGGCTACACAAAAGAGATGTCCGTTGAAAAACTTTTGAGAGACTCTCGCTTAATGAGAATAGGTGGAGGGACAAGTGAGATTCAAAGATTTGTTATTCAAAGAGAAATTTACAAGGAGTTTGAAAAAAGCAATAGAGCACGAAGTTAATAATTTCCACCAGTATATTTTACATATATAAAATAATGGGAAGATATATGCTTACTTCCGTTTTTACTTTTTCGTCAATTTGCTTAGAAAGTTTTAATAATTAGTTTTATGCCTAATATTCACCGAAAATCCCAAGGAGACCTGCGCAAATGATGAAGAAGGTTGCTGTAATTGGTGTTGGGTTAACCAAGTTCGGGAAACATCCAAAAGTTAGTAGTCGTGAACTTTTCGCTGAAGCTGCTTTCAAAGCTATAGAAGATGCGGGAATTGACCTAAAAGATATCGAAGAAGCTTTTGTAGGAAGTTTTCTACCCGATGTTTTAGAACACCAAGGTCACATAGCGCCTCTCATGTTGGACTACATAGGTCTCACGGGAATCCCAGCTACACATACTGAGGGGGCATGCGCCAGTAGTGGAGCTGCGGTAAGAATGGGGTACATAGCTATAGCCTCGGGTCTCAGAGACATAGTTTTGGTTGCCGGGGTTGAAAAGATGACAGATTTTCCAACGTCTGATGTTACAGAGGCATTAGCTTTAGCTAGTGACGATCTTTTCGAAGCATCTGAGGGATTAACATTTCCAGGTGTTTTTGCTTTGATGGCAAAGGCGCATATGGATAAGTATGGAACAACAGAGGAACAAATGGCCGCTGTTGCAGTTAAAAATCATCATAATGCGCTATTTAATCCATATGCTCAATTTCATAAAGAGATAAATATTGAAACTGTGCTTAACAGTAGGGTTATCGCTTGGCCTCTCAAATTGTTTGATTGTTCTCCGATAAGTGACGGGGCAGCTGTAATTATTCTTGCCAGTGAAGACGTTGCTAAAAAATACACAGACACTCCCGTATGGATTGTTGCTTCCGCTCAAGCAAGCGATACTATGGCTTTATGTGAAAGAGAAGATCTAACAACGTTCAAGGCAGCTAGAATGGCAGCTGAGCAGGCTTATAAGATGGCTGGTGTTGAGTCTAAGGATATTGATATTGCTGAGGTTCATGATTGTTTTACTATTGCTGAAATTATTGCTTACGAGGACTTAGGTTTCTGTAAGAAAGGTGAAGGTGGAAAACTTATTGAAGAGGGAGAAACCGAGATAGGTGGTAGAATACCTGTAAACACTTCTGGCGGTCTTAAGGCTAAGGGTCACCCTGTAGGTGCTACAGGAGTTGCTCAAATTATTGAAGTTGTTCATCAACTTCGGGGCGAGGCAGGAAAACGGCAGGTTGATGGTGCTGAGATAGGTTTAACTCATAATGTTGGTGGAACCGGCGCGACCGTGACTGTTCATATTCTTAGGAGGTAAAAGATATGGAGGAAGCAGAAAGACTTGTTAAGAAATATTTTGAATTTGTCAGCGAGAAGAAGTTTATGGGCTTGAAATGTAAGGACTGTGGAGCTTACATTTTGCCACCTAAGTCTATCTGTAAGAAATGTGGTTCGAGAGAATTTGAATGGGTAGAGCTCAGCGGGAAAGGCAGTCTTTACACGTTTACGGTTATTCATGTTGCAGCCAAAAGATTTCTAAACGATGCACCCTTTGTAGTTGGTGTGGTTCAATTGGAAGAGGGTCCTAGGATAACAGCTAGGATCGTTGGTGTTGATCCAAATAAGCCTGAGACAATAAAAACTGGAATGCCTCTTAAAGCAACTTTCATCGAAAGCGGTGGACAAGTGCTTTTAGCATTTGAACCAGAAAAATAGCATTTCTTTTATTTGGTGTCCAAGTTGAGGAAGTATCGTATAGTTGTGCTACCGGGTGATGGAGTAGGTAAGGAGGTTATTCCAGAGGCTGTAAAGGTTCTTAAAGCTGTAGGGGAAGCAGTGGATTTAGATTTTGAATTTATAGAATTCCCTTGTGGCGGAGAATACTATCTTAAAACTGGTTTAGAGTGGCCTGAGGAAGCTTGGCAAACATGTAAGGAAAGTGATGCTATTCTTTTTGGAGCTGTTGGTTGGGTTAAGAACGGAAAACCAGTTAGGCTTCCAAACGGCGATTTAGCAGGCTCAAATGTAATTTTCTCCCTAAGATTTGGTTTAGATCTTTATGCAAACGTTCGACCAGTTAAATTATATCCTGGAGTTCCATCTCTTCTAACATACAAAGACTCAGAACACATAGATTTCGTTTTTGTAAGGGAAAATACCGAAGATATCTATGTTCCCATTAGGGGAATGTTAAGTCGCGGAGAGGAAAAGGAGCTAGCAATTGATGTACGTGTAATAACTAGGAAGGGAGCTGAACGGGTAATAAGATATGCTTTCAATCTTTGTGTTAAAAGGGGAAAAGGAGCACCACTTGATAGGAAGCTTAGGGTTACGTGTGTTGATAAAAGTAATTTGCTACGGGGATGCCAGCTTTTCCGTGAAATATATAATATGGTAGCAGAAGAGTTTCCCCAAGTTGAAAAAGACTATATGTACGTTGATACTATGGCTATGCAAATGGTATGTTTTCCAGAGAAATTTGATGTTGTTGTTTCTCCTAACATGTTTGGTGACATTTTAACTGATTTGGGGGCTGCGTTGCAGGGCGGTTTAGGTATGGCACCTAGTGGGAATATTGGAGATAAATATGCTATGTTTGAGCCTGTTCATGGTAGTTCACCTGATATTGCTGGACAAGAAAAGGCAAATCCGATAGCAGCCATACTAGCCGCAAAAATGATGTTAGAATGGTTGTTTGAGAAGCGAAATGATCAAAAATGTAAGAAAGGCGCTGAATTAATAGAAAAAGCAGTTAAGAAAGTGTTAATAGAAGGAAAAATAAGAACCTTCGACCTTTGTTATGGGCCTTATTCAAATGTTAAACCTTCTAAGACATCTGAGGTTGGAGATGTCATAGTAGAAGAAATAAAGCATGAAGTTTAGATTATGTTTCTTTTCTAAATTTTGGTGGAGGTATTTTCCTCTTTGTAATTTTTATTCCTGTTACTTCTTCTACAATTTTGAAGAATTCTTCTTCAGTTACTCCTGTTTGAACTTTTTCCATGAACTCTTTAATTTGCTCTAACTGTTTTTTGCTTCTGTATCGTTTTTTGATTTCATGAAGCTTTTTGATTCTGTCAACTATTTCCCTAAGTTTTCCCTCAGATACTGTTATTCCGAGGGTTTTAAGTCTTGCTTCAACATGATATTTACCTGTGTGTTTTCCAAAGTAGAATTTGCGCTGTCTACCGATGATTTCCGGGGAGAACGGCTCATAAGTTAAGCTGTGAGCCATAACACCGTGAACATGTATTCCTGATTCATGGCTGAATGCATTTCGCCCGACAATAGCTTTGTGTACGGGGAGAGGTAAACCAAATTTTTCTTCGACTAAAAGTGATAACTCGTATATTTTTTCCTTTTTTATTCCTGTTCTAACGTCGTAAAGGATTTCTAATGCCATTACAACTTCTTCGAAGGGCGCATTTCCAGCTCTTTCCCCGTAGCCGTTAACAGTAACATGGGGATATGTAACTCCTTCTTCAATTGCAGCTAACGTGTTTGCTGTTGCAAGGCCAAAATCATTATGACAGTGAACGGCAAGAGGAATTTTTAGTTTACATTCTTCCCATAGGAAGTCTCTTATTTTTGAAGTGAGGTATTTCATTGAGGCTGGTAACATGAATCCAACAGTATCTGCAATAACTATTTTGTCTGCTTTGGCTTCAGCTACTGCTTTGAATATGTTTTTTAGATGTGTTAAATTTGATCTGGAGCAGTCTTCGGCAACAAAATCAACAATTAATCCGTGGTCCTTTGCGTATTCAACAGCTTCTACAGCTTTCTTTATGGATTCTTCTCTAGACATTTTAAGTTTATATATTAGGTGTAGATTGCTTGTTGCGAGAAAAATAGGTACTTCGTCTGCGTTACATTCGATAACTAAGTCAATATCTTTTTTCGTGGGTCTAGCTGGTGCTGCAACCTTAGCTTTTGAGAGACCTTCACTTGCAACCAGTTTCACGGCTTCTTTCTCAGTTTCTGAAACTGCTGGATAACCCACAGCAATTATGGAAACTCCCATTTCATCCATTAGCTTAGCGATTTCCAATTTTTCGTCAGGCGTTAATGCAACACCAGGAGTTTGTTCACCGTCTCTAAGGGTTTCATCCCAAATGTAGACACGTTTAGGCAAATGTGATGGACGTATCTCTGGTAGCAAATTGTAATTTACTAATAGTTCTTCCGACTTTTCAATGGGATTGGAAGGCTTCAAAGGGATACCTCCGTCGTTTATAAAATAGCACTATCAGGCTCTTTAAATATTTAGCATACTTTGAGGTTCAAAATTGTTGACCAGAAAGAAAATACTTAATAGAATATGCGACCGCTGATTCTTTTCCGAATGCGAGTAAGAAAATGCAAGAATGAAATCAAACTGAAAATAGATGACAATAAACTAACAAAATACAAGTTAGGTAAGATTAAGATATTGATATGTTGTTTCGTTTTAGCGATGACAAAGGCTTCCATCTTTTTAGATATTCTTCAAGTACCCCTCTCTTTTTAAGGTATTCTCCATATTCTGTTAAGGCTTTTATTGCCTTTACAGCTCTTTCAGGCGATGGATAAGCTGGAATATGCAGTTCTTCAAATCTTCTTCTGAGATATCTGGCATAATCTGTTTCCCCTACATCAACTGCAACAACTGGTTTCCTGTATTTTTCAGCAACTCTAGCAATCCTATCGGCCACATCGTCGTGCAACGTCGCTGGATGATGTAAAGCTATTACTATGAGAGAGTCTACTTCGTCACTTGATAATGCAAGTTCTGCAGATATCTCATACATCTCACTCGTTGCAATTCCAGTAACATCGATTGGATTCTTGGTCGCAGCAAACTCTGGCAAATCTCCTTTCCTTTTTAGTTCTTCAAATTTCTGTTGAAGTTCTCCGGAAAACGTAGGTACATTTAACCCTAAATATTCACACATATCAGCTGCTATAACTCCGAAACCTCCGCCATCTGTGAGAATTGCAACATTTCGACCTTTAGCTGGAGGCTGAAAAACTAGTGCTTTAGCCATATCGAATAGGGCTTCTAGCGTGTCAGCTGCGATGCAACCTGATTGTTTGAAAGCGGCGTTGTATATTTGGATGCTTCCTGCTAGTGATGCTGTGTGGCTCGCAGCAGCTCTGGTACCTGCACTGGTTCTTCCAGCTTTTAAAACTATTATTGGCTTCTTTAAAGTTACTTCTTTGCATGCTTCCATGAATTCTCTGCCTCTGTGGATGCCTTCGACGTAGATGGTGATTACTCTTGTTGAGGGATCGTCTCCAAGATATCTAATTATTGGCGCTTC
>JAEOSG010000099.1 GCA_016840485.1 Candidatus Baldrarchaeota archaeon | reverse complement strand
ATATAAAGTTGTAAAAAAGCTATGGAAAATATTTGAAGAGAAGTATAATTCTGTTGGTGTGCAGGTATTCAGTCATCCGAACATTACTTTCAAGCCGGGGAGACTGAAAATTTAAAACAATTAAAGAAAGATTTTGAAATCTTAGTTAATGAAATTAAGCCTTTTGAAATAGAAGTTGATGGTTTTGGTCACTTTGATAAGAAAGTGATTTATCTTAAGGTTAAGAAGAACAGCGGTTTAATCGAGATAAATAAGAAAGTTAATGATTTCTTGAGATCTTATTGTTTTAAATTATTTGAATATTACACTCCTAAGAACTGGATTCCACATATCACATTAGCTATGGGCGATTTAACGAAAGAAAATTTTGAAATTGCTTGGAACGAGTTAAGAAACAAAAAATTTAGATTCAAACAAAGGTTACATAATCTTTGTATTGTTAAATGGTATCCAAGTGGGAAAATAAGGATAGTTAAAAAATTCAATTTAAAGGGTGTAATTCCCTTGTAAATATGTGAATGAATTTAGCTCGGATGACATACCTCACCATAAGAGAACTATTGAGAACTTGAAAAGAATGAAAAATATTGGAGTAGAAGCGTGGATTGTAGAGCAGAAAAGAAAAGGTAAATGTGTATTTTGCCCGTAGAACGTTAACCTTCCTTTATATGCTTATTTGAAGGCTTAAGGTAACTTAAAGACGTTTTTAGTTCTTTTAGGAATTCCTGTGTAAATTTTTCTTTCTCTTTGTAGAGTTTTTGTGCTTCCGGTAAATAACAACGAAACTTTCCGAGAAGGTTTTTCTCGATGTATTCTATTGTTTCTTGTAGGGTTTGTCCTCTTAATGCTCCTGTTATTAGGGATTTTACGATCATGAAGGTTTTTCCTCCTTCAATTAAATGTGCGTCGTGTAGAATTTTTCCTTCAATGGTCTTTGGTTCAGCCTCTTTATGTGATTCCAATGCAACTTGGATAATTTACTTGATTCTTTGTTCAGGCAGACCTTGCTCTTTAAGGAGACGCTTCGCTGCCTTTTCATGTTTGGGTACTATTCCGTGTAGATATGCTCCATATGTTAAAAGTTCTTTGTCGACGTTGTAGTTTTTGGCAAGTTTTTCAGCTTCTCGTAAAATTCTTAGAATATGAGAGAAGTCATGCATCATATCTTTGGCTTCGTAGTAGGATTTTACAAACTTTTTAAGCTCTTCTTCATGCATATAGTGCCTCTCCAAGTTTTGGGAACATCTTCTATTATATAAAATACACAGCAGTTTACAATATTAATGATAAGGAATTTAGACTTATCTCTGAAATAATCGCTCTAAAATTACGATTTAAGAATATTTATGGGTTAGAAAGGTTTTTACTGCGCTGTGGAGTTTTTCAGCAGTTAAATCTCGGAGTTTATAATGTTTTGCCTCTGTTGCTTGTACTATCTCTCGAATGTAATTAGGGACAAAATCGTTGTGGGAAGTGTCGACAACTAGTGTTAAAGCGCCTAGTTCTTTAATTTTGCGGCCGATTTCAACTATTTCATCTCTTATGTTTCCTCTAAGTGGAACATTTGCTTTTCCATCGGTGATTAAAACAACTAGTAGTCTTAAATGGTTTCCTTTAAGCTTTTCAAGCCTAATTATCTCTAAGGCTTTAAGCATTCCAGCAGGTAGCGGAGTTTTACCTCCTGTAGGTAGTTTTGCAAGCGCCTCTACTGCTAAATCTACACTATTCGTTGGTGGAAGAAGTAGTTGAGCTGAGTTTCCTCTGAAAGCTATAAACGCGACTCTATCTCTATGAATATAGGCGTCTTGCAGTAAAGCTAATGCTGCACCTTTTGCAGCTTCCATTCTTTTAAGAGCTGCCATAGATCCACTTGCATCGACAACTAAAACTATTAATGTAGATATTTTCCGGCGTCTAACCTTTTCTCGAAGGTCTTCATCGGTTATCTTAATTACTTGATCTTCACCATGAGATCTTTCCTTAGAGTGGATCGCGGCTGCTCGAATAGTTGCATCAAGAGCGATATCCACCGGTTTACCCTTTGGTAACGTACTTGAAATATATATACCTCTTTTATCCGAAGATTTTATTTTCAATCTTCTACCGCTACGTAGTTTGCCAGCACTCCATACTTTGTCTTCAATTTTGATATCAACCGGTCTTGGATCACCAATATCAAAAACTTGTTCTCTTGATGAGATACTTTCCTTGTTTATTGTTTTCTCTGCTTCTTTTTGAACATTTTTTTCTTTTTCATCCTCTATTTTTTCAGCTATTTGTTGCAATTCTTCCTGTGTTAACTGTGGTTTTTCGAATGGATGTTTTCGCATTCTATGGGGTAATGCAAGTTCCATTGCTTCCAGCACATCTTTCTTGGTTACTTTTGTTCTTCCGTTGAAAGCGGCTATCGTTTTAGCTGTTTTTGTAATGACAATTATAGCTCTATTACTGACAGCGAATCGAGCACATATTTCTGCTATGTTATGGAGAAGCGTATCACTTATTTGAACATTTGGAAGAAGTTGACGTGCTTTTGCTATTCTGCTTTTCAGTTCTTTTTGTTCTTTTTCAAATTTTTTAATAAAGTTGAGAGGATCTGTTTCAAATTCCTCTACTCTTTTAACGATTTCCACTTGTAGTTTTGGGTCGGTTATTGGTTGAACTTCGACTTGAAGCCCAAATCTATCAAGTAATTGAGGTCTTAGTTCGCCTTCTTCAGGGTTCATGGTACCTATTAATATGAAACGTGCAGGATGCGATACAGATATGCCTTCTCGTTCAACAATGTTTACGCCGCTGGCAGCTGCATCAAGTAGTATATCTGCTACATAATCATCCAAAAGGTTGACTTCGTCAATATATAGGATGCCTCGGTTTGCTTCCGCTAACAGTCCTGGTTCAAGAGCTTTTATTCCTTCTTTTATCGCTCTTTTTATGTCTAGTGCTCCGGCAACCCTGTCTACGGTGGCATTTAACGGTAAATTTACGATCCTCACTTTTCTCCTTATAAATGGTAGCTTTTCACCCCTTTCATATCGCTCATAACATATGTCGCACATTTCAAGCGGGTTATCTGGATTACAATTGAAAGGACAACCGTCAACTACCTTTATTTCTGGGAGAAGGTCTGCCAAGGCTCTGACCGCTGTAGATTTTCCTGTGCCCTTTTGCCCACGAATTAGAACACCGCCAATCCTAGGATTAATAGCATTAAGTAATAACGCTTTTTTCATTTTTTCCTGGCCGACTATGGCCGAAAATGGAAACACGAAACGAATATGGTGCGGCAACTCGATCATCCTCCACCCTTAACATATGTGCTTTCTTCGAGAATATCTTCCAGTCGGAGGTATTCTTCCTCCAGTTTTTCTAAAGTTTCTTTATCAGCTTTCCAATAGCCTCTTTTCTCGGCTTCGAGTAATCTGCTTATAACTTTTCGAAGAGCCCATGGATTTTCCTTCTTAATTTTTTCTGATCTCTCTTTGTTGAATATGATGTTTTCTGCTACTTTGTTCCACATCCAGTCTTGAATTCCGCCAAGTGTTGCAGCTAAGCCGAGCATGTATTCAACCCTATCCGCGATTTTCGTTGCGCCGTTATAGCCGTGGTCAAGCATAGAGTCTAACCATTTAGGATTAATAATTCGGGTTACTACTCCTCTTTTCACTGCGTCCTCCGCGTTTTCAACTTTAATTTTTTCCCTTGTTGTGTCTGCAATGAGAACTAAAGGTTTACTGCCCTTGGCTTTTTCAACAGTTTTAGTTAATCCGCCGAGGAATTCATAGTAATGGTCTAAGTCGGTGATTTCGTATTCTACAGTGTCTCTGATCTGTGTAACCACATCTACGCTGGAAAGCATGAAGTTGAATAGTTCTTTTGCCTCAACGTTTCTACTTTTTTCTCCATATGCGAATTTCATGCTCTCTAAATAGGCTTGGATTAAATCTGCCTCGCTTTTCCACTCAGAGCTTTCAATTAGAGATGTTAGGCTTGTAGCATATTGTCCTTCCGGCGGTCCGAAGATTCTGAATAGGGATGCTTCGCCGTATTTCTTTGATGCTTCCATTACGTTCGCTTTTATGTAGTTTAATTCTGGTGGTTCGTCGAGACTGGCTACTTTTCTAAAAGCTTTGTCGAGGAGTTCAACAATGTTGTAAAATGTGTCTCTAAAGATTCCGCAAATTGTTACAACTACGTCTATTCTAGGTCTGTTTAGCTGTGAAAGCGGTATTATCTCGAGGTCTCTTATGTAGATGCTTTTCCATATTGGTTTTACTCCTAGAAGTCTGAATATTGCAGCTATTGTCTCTCCTCCTGTTTTCATGGTTTCAAAAGCCCAGAGAACAACGCTTACCGTTTTAGGATATCTGCCGTGTTTCTTGTAAAATTTCTCTAAGTATTCTTCTGCTATTTTTTCTCCTCGTTCCATGGCGATTTCAGTTGGTATATTAGTTGGATCGAGTTGGTAGGTGTTTCTCCCTGTTGGGAAAATTTCAGGGGTTCTAATGAAGTCTCCACCTGGACCCGGTTGGATAAATTTTCCTTCTAACGCGTTTAAAACAGAGTTTATTTCGTCGGATTTTAAAATTCTCTCATAAATTCCTCGCAGAAAGCTTATTGTTTCTTCTAGCTCTCTTCTATTAACTTTTAAGTTTAGAATGTTTACTGGGTTATTTTCAATCACACATCTTTTTATGATCTCTTTGACTTCTTTTTCAATTTCGGATAGAAGTTCCGAATACAGCTTTCCATTGGAGGCTCTTTTGTGTGGTTTCGCTAAAATTTCATCATAGTTTAGTCCACGGGCTTCACTAAGGATTCTGTGGATGCTTTTGATTTTCCCTCTATCGTATCTTGCTAGGAAGACCAAGTAATCTAAAATATTGTTTGATGATAATATGTTTCCAAGTATGTGAAGTCCTTTGGGAATAAGTGAACGCTTGTATTCTTGAATTCTATCGTAAATTTCTTCGACGGTTTCCCCTAAATTGTATTTTTTAGCTTTCTTCACTATTTTTTCCGCTGTTTTTTCAGCTTTATCCTCATCATATTGTTTAATGTCAAAATACTCCATGATTAAACGTTCAATTTCATGAAAGTCGCCGTGCAACTCGCTGATGGTAAAGGGGGGACTTGCATGATTAACTATTACCGCATAGCTTCTTCTCTTTGCAATAGAAGACTCAGAGGAGTTAACAGCGTGGTAAATGTAGATGTTTGGAAGATCATCTATAAGAATATCTGGGAAACATTCATTTGATAAGCCGACTTCTTTACCTGGTAAGAACTCTAATGTTCCATGTGTTCCGAGGTGAATAATTGCATCAGCTTTAAACTCGTGTTTAATCCACTTGTAAAAAGCAATGTATTGGTGATGCGGTGGTAAATCCTTATCATGATATATTTTTGTGGGGTCTTCATGTACACCTCTAGAAGGTTGGAGTCCAATGAAAATGTTTCCAAGTACGATTCCAGGAATCAAAATTGAATTTTCATAGGTCATTATTTGACCAGGTGGAGACCCCCACTCTTTAACTACTTTATTTACTGCGTTGTTAGGTGTGTTTTTAAGCCACACGGTATATTTTTCCACAGCAATTTTTGGAATTTTCTCCACGTTTTCGGCGGTTAACACCCATTCACCGGAGTTAACAATGCCGTTTGAGATAAGCATGTCTTTTAGTTCTTTACCTGTAGGTGTAGACGTGATTTTGTATCCTCTTTCTTTCATTGCCCTTAGAAGCTTGGCTAAACTTTCAAAGGCGTCCAAGTAGGCGACTTTCCCGAGGTTTTCTTCCCCAGGTGGATAATTATACAGGATTATCACTATTTTCTTCTCGCTGTTCTTCTTTTTTCTGAGTTCCACCCATTTAGCAAGCTTTTTTGCCATTTTCTCTATGCGGTCTTCGATTGCAACATATTCCTCAATTTTTAAACCGTTCATAAAACGGTGTTTGGTGGCGTGGGTCACTATGGGCTCGTTTCTACCGTCAAGCTCAGGTAAAATGACGCTTGTAACTGTTTCGATAGGCGGTATTCCGTCTTTTGAATTCTTCCATTCATCGACGGTTCTAGAAGATAGGTGGATTCCATGCAATATGGGTACATTGAGTTTAGATAGTAGTTCGAGGGTTATTTTGTGGTCTCCTCCGATGGGGCCTCCAGCAAACCTGAACCATAGGAGGTCTGCTAAAGCCTCTATTATTGGTTTTCCGTTTTTGAAGAAGAATTTTTCAATGGCAAGGTAATATCTGAGATCTGAACAAAATACGGGTATTACTCCGTATCCTAGTTTTTCAAGTTTTTCTGCAAGAAGTTTTGCAGCGGGATAAGATTGATCGTAATGGTATCCGCCGTAAAAAAGTATTCCAATTAAAGGTCTGTCTTTAAACCTATATTGACGTAAATATTCGTCAAGATTTTCAAAAATTTCTTCGGTTTTAAAGTTTTGTATTCCCATGCTGGGCAAAACTTTCGGTTTCGGGATTTCAACATCGATTTTAACTTTTCCGTATTCTTTTAAAAGTAAAAGAAACATTCCATAATAGTTTTCTACACATGGATTTTCATAGTATTTAAGGAGTAGAGCGTAGTTCCTAGCATGTTTGAATATGCCTACGGGAAGCTTGGATCCGATTTTTTCAAATCTTTCTCGCATTTTTAACAGTTTACCGTAATTCATTTCACTTTTCTTAATAAACCTCCTAAGTATCGGCTTTTCCCTTAGAGAAGAAAATTTTCGTATGGAGAAGCTTCCCATTCTTGTTAAATTAATTATTTCCGAAGACCCGCCAACAAACACAACTACTGTGTTTTGAAGATCTTTAAGGGTGTCAACTATCACTTTACTTGACGTGTCTCCGCCCCTAACGTCTAAAAGCACTATATCAGAATCTCGGAGATCCTTAATGAAGATATCTAAATCAATTAGTTCTTTATCAATGTCATATGTGTTATAGAATTTGAAGTTGAGAGCATTATTTGTGACTTTATTCACTTTTTTAACAGCTTCTAAGAGAGCTGGCCTAAATTGGTAGCCAACCATAGTTATTTTAACCATAGGATGCCGCTCTCCAGTATTACTAAATTTAAAAGTAGTATTACCATGATGTTTTTAACTTTTTCTAAATATGAATCCCAGTTTGAAGTTTACTTTCCCGAACAATAAATAGGATGTTTCAGAGCTAAGATTTTACACTGTAACTGATTTATGTTTTCACTTGAAAAATTGCAGTAGTGTTAGATTTATGTAACCTATTATTAATGCTGCTTTGGTGAGTTTTAGGTCTTTTGCTAAGCCTATTGCATACGTTAATATCCATAACGCCTATACTTCCGATAAAATAAAAAAGGTTGATGCAATCAAACTTATTCCCGGAATTTTTTGGAACATTAAAGGTTTTGACTAAAATGTTCATTAACATGCTTATCATGAGAGGAATTAACGAAAAAGTTACACCTATTAGCAGTTTACTTTTATTTTCAGATTTTTTATAAATTCCTTTAGACAGGAACTCAGAAGCCGCAAATGTTATGATCCATGAGAAAACTGCTAGGACTACAGTTTGCATTAAAGGCAATCTATAAGGAATTACCATTAAAATAAATGGAGTTTTATTTGAGTAATATGAAACAATCCCATATAGTACTGCAAGAATTACTGCATTAAAAATATAGGTATTTGATGCTCTGTAAGCTAATTGTAATATCTGTTTAAATCCTAAGATTTCTCCAATCATTATAAGCGGCTTGCTTGTTTTTGAGGTTTCCCTAGATGTAATCCATGTAATTTTGTCTTCCATCTCCGTTAACAATTTGTATGCTAATTTTCCTAAAGGCGTTAGTACATATTTTTTCCTTTCATCTTTTTTAATCAAGAAATTTGAACCAGTCATAAGGAGATTTAAGTGAAAGTATAGTGTTCCTGGTTCCATTCCGAGTTTCGCTAAGTCTTTATAGGTAGCAGTTTCCTTTTCTCCGATTAATCTTATTATTTTTCTCCTAGCATCGTGAGATATCGCTTCAAATATAGATGAGTCTTTTTCGTTTTTGTTTGGCGTTTAGGAAACCTCTTAATATATTTCGATTGTCTTCGAATATCGAATTTCGATAAAAGTGTAACTAAAAGGTTTTATTTCCATTTAATATAAATTGTATCAAGCTTAAATTTAAAGTTTGAGGCGAAATTAAATGAATGGGAAAGAAAAAGCCACAGTAGCTCTGATGTTTGCGGTGTTAGCATTAGGTTTAACGTGGACATATTATGGACCTAACATTCAAGGTTATATTGCTGGAGCAGCTGTAATAGATGTTTATTTCATCGACCCGCCGCCACCTGGACAGCACGGACAACTAAATTACACTTACATACTTATGAATGTTTCAAAATTCGTTTGGATACCAGTGGAAAAGGGTGAAAAAGCAATTGTAGCCCGTGACGTCGATATAAGCTTAAAATTAAGTGCTAACGGTCTAGAGTTCGTTAAAGGTTATGACAATCTTTTTGTTGCTGAAGGTAGATACAAAACTCTTCATATCTATGTTAGAAACATTACAGCATATGATGAAAACGATGGAACCCATCTTATATTTTAATAGAACTTTACCGATTAAAATCGTTTTTGACGAACCAATAGAACTCATAAAAGGAAAAGAAAATACCATCTTTTCATAGATATTTATTGTACTGTCAGCAAGGGTGAAATCTTGATTGTAACCGAACATAACATTCGCGGAGTTATCCATGCCACTGCAACGATCGAAGATTCATCCACAAGCTAAATCGTAGCTGTAGGCGAGACATCTGGGTAATGCAATGGCACTTTTATTTTTAATACTTTTATTTCTAGCGACGTAGGGTTAAGTTTTGCGATACCACATATAATTGAATTTCTAATGTATTTAGGTTGTAAATCATAGGATTTTCATGCTTTTACCGCTATTTGTCTTGTCATGCTTATTTTAAGTGTTAATGGTGTATTTTCTTTTTTAGTTGAGTTGAGTTGAGTTTTTTCTTTTTTAGAATCGAAATACTTAAAACGGTACATGATAAGATAACTTACTCAAAAGTCTAGAAGGAATCTATATATGAACGAAATATCTGCAAGAGACATCCAGAATGGAAATTGCCATTAATCTACGTTGCTTACTTTTGCCACCAACTGCCGTCTCTAAATTCCCCTTGATCACATGGGTTCGCTAGCTTTTGCCAAATTCTTCACAGAAAGGTGGAAACTATGAAGAAACTGGAATTGTATTTGCTGGAAAGGAGCTTCAAAAAAGCAATAAAGATTATTGAATCAAAGGATTTGCCAAAGTTTGTTGAAGAAATGGAATCTGACGGAAGCAAAATATACCATGTTGATTTACTTGTCCCAGATGAAATTCTTAATGAGTTAATTCAAGAATTAATGGAAAACATAGATTTTAGGTTTTCTAAGAACATTATGATAGTATCCAATATTGAAGCTGGTATATCGACGAAATTTGACCGAATAAGG
>JAEOSG010000299.1 GCA_016840485.1 Candidatus Baldrarchaeota archaeon | reverse complement strand
GGTTCAGGAGGATTTGAAGTTCTTGAAAAAGCAAAAATGCATGAAATTGCTGAAATGGTTGGAAAGAAATCTGTAGAGCTTCTTGATGCTGAAGCTGCTCCCAAAATGGAGAGAACATATGCTGTGATGGATCCAGATTACGTTGCTCTACTAGTTCATGAAATTGTTGGTCACCCTAGTGAGGCTGATAGAGTTTTGGAAAGGGAAGCAGCTTGGGCTGGAACTACTTGGTGGAAGGGATTAGAAGGACAAAAAATTGGTAGTGATTTGCTTACAGTGTACGATGACCCAACTGTCGAAGGAACATTAGGATTTTACTTATATGATGATGAAGGAACCCCTGCACGCCGTAAAGTCCTAATTGAAAATGGAGTTTTAAAGGAGCGTATGCATAGCCGTGAAACTGCCGCTATATTTGGTGCAGAGCCAAACGCAGGTATGAGGGCTATCACCTACGAATTTATACCTCTAATAAGAATGAGCAATACTTTCATCGCTAAAGGAGACTGGAAAAGAGATGAAATTATAGAGGAAACCAAAAGAGGAATTTATGTTATAGGAATGAAACAACCTTCCATTGACGATAAAAGATATAATTGGACGATTAGCGCTCAAGAGGGGTATTTAATTGAAAACGGGGAATTAACAAAACATTTGAGGGATGTCGCGCTTATGGCTATTGCCCCCGAGTTCTTTAGGAGCATAGATGCTGTTGGTGACGATTTAGAAATTCGAAGCATTCCTGGATGCGGTAAGGGAACTCCAATGCAAGGACTTTACGTTGGGAATGGAGGTCCCACAATCAGGGGAATTGTTAATGTTTTAGGTGTTTAAGGAGGGATTAAAATGAAATTTGAGGTTAATCTTGAAGAAAGAGCCGAGAAAGCTATTGAACTTGGCTTAAAGCTTGGAATTGATGAAATTGAAGCTTATGCGGTATGGAATAAAGTTTTCACTGTCAGAATGGCCAATAACATGATTTTGGAAAGCAAGGGTGTTTTAGATATTGGGATGGGCATACGAGTTGTACACGAGGGAGGGCTTGGATTCTCTGCTACTGCAGATCTAAGTGATAAGGGCTTAGAAAAAGCTTTAGAAAACGCGTTAAGTAGCGCTAAAAATAGAAAATTACCTTTTAAATATAGTTTACCTGAACCTACAACACCTGAAAAAGTGGAGGGAACCTTTGATCCAAAGATTGCAAATTTATCGGAAGATGAAGCTGTAGAACTAGCTTATAGGATGATTGAATCTGCCTTAGAGTACGATAAAAAAGTTAGAGATAATTCAGGTGAATTGGATATAATCGTGTACCGTATATATGTTAAAAACAGTAAAGGTGTGGACGTTTCAGATCAAGGAACAAAAATAGAGGCGTCTTTAAACACAATTGCTAAGAATGGAATAGAGGAGTCGGAGGGTTTCAAAGCTAAAGGTTTCAGAATGCTTAAAGACTTTAATCCAGAGGAGATTGGAGTAAAATCAGCTGAATTAGCGGTTAAAAGTTTAGGTGGAGAAAAGATAGAGCCGGGTGAATATACGGTTATTCTAAGTCCATCAACTTCTTCAACAATTGCAGCGTATCATGCTTTTTTGGTTTCACCATACTTCATGAAAACATATTCACCTCTATTCGAAGGAAAACTAGGTGAAACAGTAGCGCACGAAAAGCTTACAATTTTAGAGGATCCCACGTGGCCTGGACTTTGGGGTTCGTGTTCCATTGACGACGAAGGTGTTGCAACACGAAGAATACCAGTGATAGAGAATGGCGTACTCAAAAACTATGTTTACGATAGTTTTTATGCGTCCATAGAAGGAAAACAATCAACAGGATCTGGATTTAGAACTGGATTTGCCGTAGGTGTTGGAATATTTCCAGGTAAAAATTACGTTTTGGAACCATTACCTTATGCGGTGAACCCTGTTATCCTACCAGGCGACTGGAAAAGAGACGAAGTGTTCCATGAGACAAAAGAAGGCGTTTTTATAGAAAGGTTTCACTACACTAGGCTCACAAATCCCACAAGAGGAGATTTCACATCAGTTCTGCGTTTTGGTATCTTCAAAATTAGAAACGGGGAAATAGTCGGTGCATATAAGAAAAGTAGGTTAGTAGATAATCTGTTAAATATTCTGAAAAATATTGATGCAATAGCAAATGACCTAGATGTTGGCGGATCTTGGGGGGACTATGCAGCAGCGCCGACAATAAAGATATCAAAAGTTAGAATTGTGCCAGCAGAGTAATTAGACATTCTTTCTCCAATGTTTTTTATTATTTTAGTTGTGCGCAATATTTATAGTAAGGTTTATTACAACAATAAAATGACATCATAGCCAGTCATAACCGAGGTAGACTCATGAAAAAACTTCTTAATCTTTACATATTTAGAAGAGAGGATGGTATTTGTCTTTATCATCACCCCTTTGGCAGTATTAGAATAGACCCCCAACTCATCTCCGGATTTCTATCT
>JAEOSG010000098.1 GCA_016840485.1 Candidatus Baldrarchaeota archaeon | reverse complement strand
CCTCCATATTCCTCGGAGTACTCTATGGCCCCGCAATTAAACACGACTAGGTGGCGAAAACCATCTGTAACCTCTAGCGCTAAAATCTCAGGTTCGCCTCTAGGCCTAGGAATAACTTCACCCGTAAAGTTAAACAGCT
The DNA here is from genome assembly GCA_016840485.1 of Candidatus Baldrarchaeota archaeon. Classification (GTDB taxonomy): domain Archaea; phylum Asgardarchaeota; class Baldrarchaeia; order Baldrarchaeales; family DXJG01; genus DXJG01. The sequence continues at coordinate 9,400 of JAEOSG010000098.1, read as the reverse complement.
CTTTCGCTATGGTTAAAACTTCTTCCTCTGTTAAATTTCTATTTATAACTTTAAGAACGGGGATCTTATCCGGAACCATCGGATACTCGCAATTAAGAACCAAAGTAACATTATCGACCGTACCGTAGCTAAAGTCAGCAGAGAAATTAGAAAAACTCCCGTTAGGCTGAGGAACATTATTTTCGACAACAGCTAGTAAAGCTAAAAATAATAAAATTGCAGGTAACATCATCTTTACCCTTGTTTTCATCTTTACCACCCAAGAATATAAAATTGTTAATAACATTCCCATTTTGAATATCTGAAACCAGACTCGTAGGGATAACCACCCCATTCTGAGGGATCTTTCTCAATGCCAGCGCCATAGCCGGGGAGGTAATCATACCAATAATCGTACACTTGTCTTCTAGTTCCACCTCCCCCTGGAAGATCTTCCCACTTATAAATCACTATTCTGTATACAGCAGCATAAATGCCCCTTCCATATTTCCTGAGTTCTCTAATGGTTGCTTTTTTCCAAGCTTCTCCAATGGGATATGGTCCCCAAGTGTCGGTTAAATACTTTGCAAAAGATTCCCCTAAGTCTGGATCGTTATAAGTTGTTGTATGAAATCCTGTCATTCCATGCAAGTCATTAAATGCACTTTTCCATCTGCTTACTATGGTGTTAAACCACCCCTGTTTAAGGCATAAGCATGCATGGAGAAATATCCATTCCATGTCTTCATCACCCCACTCTGCTTCTGAATAGTGACACTTGTATTTATGAAAACCGTCTCCGTCGCTATTATTTCCAAAGTAAAAAGCAGGTTCATCGCTTCCGTGTCCTGAAAAAACACAAAATCTGCGTATTTATCAACGTAGTCTGAACCGCCTACACTCGGTGATTCAAAGTGTTTTTCCCACGCATTATCATTTCCTTTTTCAAAGCTCTTCGTAAAACCTTTACTTACAAGATGTTTCAGAAATCCTTTAGCACTATCATCGGAATAAGGAAGGTAGCTAGCTCTACCGTGATAGTCATTTACCCATTCTATGCCGATTTCTTTTTCATTTGTGTCGTCCCCTGATGAGGCATGCGCAATATTGATCGAATTACCCATAAAGATTAACGAGAATATTAATACTACACATAAAATAATTAGATCAAGATCAGCCCTTTTATTTACCATCGGTCTACCCCCCTAACTATTTTTATTACCGCGCATTCTTGTTATATTTTCCCGACTTTAAGGTATATATATATCGGTGAAAAGTTTTACATTTGCTAACAGAGTTAACGATACTAAAGCTTTTTCTTAATTCGCCTTCACGCTTATCGAAATCAGTTTGCTATTAAATAACCTTAGATGAGGCTAGCTGATTCCTGTCAGGCTTAGTCCGTATATATAGCTTCCGTCTAATGCTGAAAGAGCCATATAGTACATTGGGTAATGGAAGTATTCTCTATCGGTTTCTTCCCACTTTATTTCGAAGGTAACGATGTATATGGGTAATAGATAGTCTTGTGGCTCTGATAGCCATTTGCTAAAATACCTTAAGGTTATGTTGTGAACGATAATCTTTTTGGGTTGCGGATAATCTTTTATATTATATTCTTCCAGTTCCCTATCTAGTTCTTCAAGAATTCTTTTAGGTAATAGATTTAGAGCTGCGTTAACGCTTAATATGGTGATATTTCCTTCAGGCATCACTTCTCTCCATCTTCCGAGAGCATCTACGATAACTCCCTCTTCACCAACGTTTATTATGATTTCACCTATAATTATGTCATTGACCAGTAAATCGAAACTTATTTGAACTGTGCTTCCTACCGTGGTTTCGTTGTCAATTTTGCCTTTTCCAATTTGGATAAGAGGGCAGTTTGGAACAAGCCTATTTTTCTTAATTTTGCCCAAAAACCCGTAAGCGATTTTCAAAGCTTTTTCTACCGATGGAGGATTAGGATTTTCAAAAACTTCCCAGTATCCTCTCCAACTATATTGAAATCCACCTAAATCGAATAGATAAAGTATTTTGCAATCTGTGTCGGTGATATTAGATATTTCGTAACAATGTAAACTTGAACATCTTTTAACTATTCCAGTAAAATTAAAGACTTCTTTTGCAACGTTTTCTGCTTGCTCTGCAGTTAAATTCCGGTTTATTATCTTGAGATTAAGAACTTCTACTGGAAAACCTTTAAGGGAACAATTAACAACAACCTCAATACTTTCCTCTGTCTTTCTCTTAAAAATCCACGTTACACACATAAGTGATGTGAAACAAATTATTAGTATTAGTAAAACAATCGTATAAAATAGAGTTTTTGGATATTTCATTTCTCTATCACCCTTTGATGGAAAATTTTGAACTGTTAACATGTGATTATAAATGTTAGCTTCTGTGGTTGACATAAATCTCCAATTAATTTTGTCTTGAACTTTATTTATTTCTATTTTTTAGAACATATGTTCTAATTTCTAGACCGTAACAGTCTTGCCCTCTACAATGAAATAGTTGATGGTAACAAGTTTTTACTTGAAGCAAAGGAAAACCCGTAAGTATAGTACTGTAGCATTTTCTTTTTATTTAAAGTGCTCGTTTAAGTAGTTAAAGTCATGATCCAGTGCCACCAACATTATATGTGATAATTAACGGAGAAGGCACCTAACAAAATATTATTATACTGTCATGGAATATTTTAGTCTATAGATTTGATTTGTAAACTATGGGAACAAGTGCTATTACTATGTGGACATACAAAGAGAGTGTCAAGTATGGGCTATGTAAAGGTTAAGGCTAAGGTTTCTAATCCTCTTAAGAGGGAAAAATATCTCGAGTTAGAACTATTAGTAGATACTGGAGCAATATATTCTGCTCTTCCTGAGGATATCCTAAATAAATTGGAGATAAAACCTATGGGTAAAAGAAGCTTTAAAGTCGCCAGCGGAGAACTCAAGGAATATAAAGTTGGTGAGGCATTTATAGAAGTACAGGGGATAGGAGCAACTTCACTTGTAGTATTTCTACCTAAGAATTCTATACCCCTTCTCGGAGTAACAACACTCGAACTTCTTGGCCTACAATTAGACCCTGTAACGGGAAAACTAAAACCATTAGAACTGCTGCTAATTTAAGAGCAAAACACATTTAACTTTTCAATAGCAAATCAGTTCCAGTTTCCACATGAACCTAAAAAGACAAGAGGGGGAAAGCAACTAATTATATCCTGTTACAACCATTTTAAAAACAAAGTGAATGATAGCTAAAAAGAAAAAATTGAAGTATGTCTTTAGAAAAGCAAAACCAATTATCTCTGGTGTACAAAAACCATTGTAAACTTGAAAGGAATCTTGTTAAATTTTCAAAGTTCAAGGCTTGCTCAGAACTTCTGATTTCACCATCTGTTAGATTTGTTGCAGCTAAAGATCGAACATAATTAAGTTTTTCTCCGTTATCGAATATAGCAACACCCTCAAAAACATAAACGGGAAGTAGTTGAGTTTGTTTCTTGTGTGGTAGTTCAGCTTTCCAAGATAAGTACATATTGCTTATAATTATTTTGCTGGGTTTAGACTTAAGCTGATAATTTGTTGTCAAGCTTTTGAAAGCCTTCTCGGGGGAAATGGTTATCTTAACAAACTCGCCGAGTTCCACTTCTCTCCAATCACCATAAAAATCGACAATTCTACCATTTGGCCCAACATAAATCGAAACTTCTAAATATCCAACATCTCTTACAAGCGGCGTGCTATTAAATAAAACTTTGTAGTTAACTGCCCAACTTTCAATATATTCAGCGGTATCTGTCGAGGTGGTCATTCCAACTTGATCACAATAATATTCTACTTTAATAAGAGAATTCTTGGGTGCTAATCCGTAGTTGATGACTTTGTTGAGGAAGTTATTGGCAATTTCTCTGCATTTTGAAGGGGAAGGTACATTACCAGGTCCACCTTGATATCCTCCCCCATACTCCTCTGAGTACTCCACAGCTCCGCAATTAAATAGAACAAGATGGTGGAGACCGTCTGTAACTTCTAGTGCTAAGATCTCAGGTCCATCTCTGGGCCTAGGAATAACTTCACCCGTAAAGTTAAACAGTTCTTTCGCTATGGTTAAAACTTCTTCCTCTGTTAAATTTCTATTTATAACTTTAAGAACGGGGATCTTATCCGGAACCATCGGATACTCGCAATTAAGAACCAAGGTAACGTTATCAATTGAACTATATCTGAAGTCATCAGAAAAGTTGGAAAAACATTTGTTAGGCTTGGAGATCCACATTGCGCATATAATTGATGTAAAACAGATTACTAATAAAATTGCTGTGCAAAATAGGATTTTTGAACGTTTCACTTCTTACACCTTTGAGTGGAGATATTATAACTTTAACTGGAACTTTTATGCTTGCATTCTCTAGACATAAATCTCCGATTTAATTTCGCCTTGAAACTATTTATTTCTAATTTTTAGAACATATGTTCTAATTTCTAGACTGCGTAGTTTCGCTTTCTAGGATAAGCAAAAAGATGAGAACACCTAACTATACCATCTACCAAAATTAGTTAATTGGTAGAAAACGTGAGACTAAGAAATTAGAATAAAAAAGGAGCAAAATGTTGATTTTAAAATTTGCTGTTAAAGTAAATTTTTAAGAACTTTCTCCACGTTTTTCTTTACTACGTTACTGATTTCTTCTTTAATATCTGTATTTTGCTCGAGTAGATAGCCTGTATCTTCAGCTTTGAAGGGAATTTCAGCAAGGGTTGATATAATGCCGTATATTGATTGTTTTGCTACGTTTTCGTTTGAGCCGCCGCTTAAAAGGACTATGAGTTTTCCGTCGCATATCTTCTTAGATGTTTTCATTAGGGTTTTGGCTATTTTTGTGAATCCATGTACTGTTAGTTGCCATGCGCCGTAGTCTTGGTGGTGGGCGTCGTGTCCGAATTCCCATATAAGTAGTTCTGGGCCGAAATTTTCTGCGATTGGTTCTAAAAGTTTCTCTACTGCGTAGAGTACGTGTTCATCCCTACTTTCCGAGGGAAGTGGAACACTAACAGAGTTTTTCCCAAATTTTGGATCTAAGGGTCCTCCGCCGTGAAACTCCAAGTGGAAGACATTTTCATCGTTTTCGAAGATTTCCCATGTTCCGTCTCCAAAATGTGGATCTGTATCAACAATTAAAAATTTTTTGACGTTGTGTTTTTCTTTTAGGGTTTCTACGAGGACTGCTGCGTTGTTTATGTAGCAGAAGCCCCAGAAAAAGTCTTTTGATGCATGGTGTCCTGCAGCTGCTGTAAAGGCGAAAGCGTTGTTTATTTCTCCTTTCCATATGAGTTCTCCTGCTAGGGCGCATCCTCCAGCTGTTAGTTTTGCTATTTCATAGTATCCGGTTGCTTTAACTTTTACCAGCATGTCTTTTGTATGTATTTTTTGGATGATTTCTTCAGAAGCAGGTATTGGCTCATATAATTTGATGTTAGGGTTTTCAAAAATTTTCATGGTTTTAAGGTAGTTGAATGCTGGTTTTAATCTCTCTTTTAAAAGCATGTGTCCCTCTTCGGGATAACGGTCACTCCATATTATTCCCGTGGTCATGAGAACCACCGTTCATTCTTCTTCCTCGCTCATTGTTAAGCTTGAACCTATTAAGGCTGCTATTAGAATCGCTGCGGCTGCGAACCCCCAGTCATAGTGAATTGGAACTGTTGCGATATCATACATCGCGTTAAGTGCTGTTGGTAAGGTTAGTATAACTAGTATAGCTAAGCCGATGTTTATTAGACTTATTAGTAGTGCTCTGGCATAGCTTTTTGCTATTGCTCCTCCTGCGAAGCCAGCTACTCCCCAAGCTACGATTGGAGTATATTCTTCATTCATGAATTGAGAGAAAGGGGTTAACAATAGGGGTATAACTTTTTCTGCTATATTTTGTAGTGTTGAGATGTCGCTTAGATTTGGTAATCCCATGGTTTGATAAAATTTCTCGAAATACATTATTGTGCATGCAAAGATGAATGTTAAGACGGTGCCAATAATGGTTCTTTTCACTTTTAAACCTCCGGTACACTAGGCACTAGATACTAAAATATTTCCTAATCATTAATTTAAATGGTGGGGTTTAAAATGGAAGACTTGTTAAAGGCTGTTGCGGACATTCTAAGAAGTTCTAAAAATGCTGTTGCATTAACGGGCGCTGGAATATCTGCTGAAAGCGGTATACCTACTTTTAGAGGTAAAGATGGACTTTGGAAAAAATATAGAGCAGAAGATTTAGCTACTCCATTTGCTTTTCAAAGAAATCCTAAACTTGTTTGGGAATGGTATGTTTGGAGAATGAACATTATTAGTAAAGCTAAACCTAATCCAGCGCATATAGCTTTAGCGGAAATGGAGAAAGAAGGTATAATAAAGGCTGTTATAACTCAGAATGTAGATGGTTTACATTTTAGAGCTGGATCAAAAAATGTTATAGAACTTCACGGTAATATTTGGAGAATAAGATGTGTTAATTGCAATTGGAAGACTGTGCTAAGTTCTCCTCCAACTCAAATACCCCCTATATGTGAGAAGTGTGGAGGTTTTATGCGGCCAGACGTGGTATGGTTTTATGAATCTTTACCGCGGGAAGCGTTGAATAAAGCGTTCAAATTTGCCGCTCAGAGCGATATAATGCTAATAATAGGTACTAGTGGGGTTGTTCAACCAGCAGCATCACTGCCTTTAATAACAAAAGACCACGGAGGGATCCTAGTTGAAATAAATGTTGCAGATACTCCTCTAACTCCAGTTTGCCACTACTCGCTGAAAGGGAAAGCTGGTGAAATTTTACCAAGAATCTACGAATATTTAAAGGGGAAATTTGAGTAACATTTGATATCCCTAGAAATCTGGTCAAACACTCATACATACTTTATTAGGGGAAGATAAAAGTCTAATCGAAGATTTTATCCGTGTTTGAGTGCTTCTTTGACCTCTTTCTGGAAGTTTTCTTTGTCCATGAAAAATGTTTTAATGGGCTTACCGTTTACTATGCAGAAGGAAATTTTACCTCTTTTTTCTACTTCTTCAGGTTCTTCAAACTGATTTATTATTCTAGTGGGGACTTCTGGTGCAACTTCTCTAACTAGTTCTTTCTCTTTCTCTAAAAAGTATATGCAGAAGGGACATGATGGATCGTAGAAAATTAATATTTTCCCTTTGTCCTCCTCCTGTGGAATATATTCTTTACTCTTAGGAATGTATACAAATCCCTCTTTTAATGGATAGTAAAGCAGAAATGGTTCATCTTTACTTACCTGTTTGAACCCCATTTTTCTGTAGAATTCGTGTTGAGGGTATAGTCCAGGTACTTCAAATGCCCATGTCACAAGCGCAAGTGGGGTGTCGTTATTGAAATAGGGTTTTGGTTTTCTCATATCATCTAAGAGAGATTTTAGCAAGGTTTTCCCTATTCCTTTTCTGAGATTTTCCTTGTTTGGAACAAAAATACAGGTTATTTCAACGAGTTTTTCATCGGGTTTAGGCTGATATTGTATCATACCTACAGGCTTAGAGTTTAAGTAAGCTAACTTGGCAATACTCCCATATTTTTCTAGGGCTTTGTTTGCCCATCTCCTTTTTACCTTTGCACCCTCGATGAAAAACGGATCGTCTTTTTTATCGGGTGGTATGCAGAGATATATTAAATCTTCTACATTTTCCTTATTAACATCCTTTATTTCTATTTTTTCCACAACCATACACCTTATTTCAGCATAGGATATCTAAAAATCACATCTCTGATTTAAATCAAATTGTTTAATTAGGTTTTGTGTATTATGTCGGTTCAACTGTTATTTAATTTCTCTTTCATCTGCTATTTAACGGTTCTTGTTACGTGTCTTCAATCTTCAAAACTTTGTATTAAAATTATATTTGGTGGGTTAGGTTAGTGTTTTCAATATTATTTGTGTGTATATTTTTGCTAGTTTGACCAAACTGTCTATTTCCACATATTCGTCGGCTTTGTGGGCGTTGTCTTCTGGTCCAGGACCTAGTATAACTGTCGGTATTCCTGCTTTAACGAAGAATCTTCCATCGGTTGCTCCAAGCATCCCTCCGATTCTTGGTTCCATGTCTAAAGCTTCTTTAAATGCTTTACATGTAAATCTTACAATTTCAGAATTTTTGTCCAACTCGAAAGGATCTGCTGTAGCAATTACTTGAAGGTCAAATTTTGCACCGTAAATTTCTTCAAAAGATCTTAGGACATTCCTAATTTTTTCTTCCACTGTTTTAAATGAAAGCGATGGGGGTGTTCTTATGTCTATGGTTGCTTCGCACTCTGGGGCAACGATATTTGTTTTAACTCCTCCCTTGATGAGCCCTATATTAAATGTATGATAACCTAAAAACTCATGGGGTTCATAGTCGTATTTTATGTCTTTTATGGCTAGAAGAGCTTTTGTAAGGACTTCTATTGCGTTTATTCCAAGGTGAGGTGTTGATGCATGTGCTGCTTCACCTATGCATTTTATTTTGAACCATATTAGTCCTCTTTCGGCAATGCGTATTTCGAGGTCGCTTGGCTCACTAACATACGCATAGTCAGCTTTAATACCGTCTTCCATTAATTTTATTGCTCCATCTCCTCCTGTTTCCTCAGCTATAACGGCAGTATACAAAAGTCTTCCCTTAAATTCATATCCACTATCAATTACAGTTTTGATTGCGCCTAGTGTTGCCGCAAGGCCTCCAAGCATGTCTACAGCTCCTCTACCGTAAACTTTACCGTCTTTTACTATTCCTTCAAATGGATCTATTGTCCAGTTTGGTCCAGGTGGAACAACATCTGTATGTCCATTGAATAGTAAGGTTGTTCCCTTATCCTCCTCTTCATCAAATATTCCTATTACATTCGGTCTTTTCGGTTTTACATAGTCTAAAGTTGTTTTTGCACCGAGTTTTTCAAGTTCCTCCTTAATTATGAGTGCAGCTTCCTCCTCCTGTCCGGGAGGATTTATAGGTTTAGTTTTGATTAGATTTCTTAAAATTTCAACAATATATTTCTTATTTATATTTGGTGAAGTTTCATTGACCATCAAATTCCCTCCAAACCATAAATAGAGCATCAGTTCGTTTTGTTGAGTTAGAGATGTTTTACATATATAAAAGTGGTGTTTAATATGTTTATATTTGAATTGTAGCTTTATGGTTTGTTTCTTCGTTTTTGGTTCACCTATTTTTGTTTTCTTTGTTTTTGTCTCTTGATTTTTGAGGGTGAAGGTTGAATTAATGGTTCGCATATTTTTGTGTGTTGTTTTTACATAATATAGCTTATTGCTTGTCAAAATTCCATAATACTTCTTGAAAATAAATAAAAAATTCTCGAAATATATTTACAGAAATTTTAATATAGATCTTTCACAAG
>JAEOSG010000030.1 GCA_016840485.1 Candidatus Baldrarchaeota archaeon | reverse complement strand
GATTTATTTTTTCATGGAATAGTCCTTTTAAGTTCTACACCGCACTATCAACCATCTCTACGTCCTTGTTTATCAATATAATTAATTTAACCAGAGTTTGCAGAGTACTAACATAAATACATTTACAAAATTTTTTTCAGTTTCTTTAAGTAGCCAATCGTCTTAAATTTCTCTTTTTTAGTTCTTCTGGGCTCCTTTTGTACAACAGATATTAAAGATGATATTTTTCCCTTTATGATCTCTCTAATTTTTGGATGTTTATTGAGAAAGTCAACAACCGCTGAAATTAATGGTGGATCTTCATTAAGTAAACATATTATGTCGTAAGCAGTGTCATCATCCAATGGGGCAAGCATTTTCAATACCAGCAAAATGCTGCTCGGTAAGGAAGGATGTTCATCCTGCATTATGTATTCACGTAATGGTATAAAATATCCCTCTTCAAACATGCGTAGTCCATCTACGTCAACATCTATCTTAACCTTAATCGGCTCCTTTTTGAAGAAAACGAAATCTGTCCTTCTCTTACTAATACTACTAAATTTATATCCAAGATCCCTAAACAAAGCCTTAATCTTACCTATGTCCTCTCTTAAAGCTACAAAATCTATATCAAAAGTAGACCTCCTATGTGTATGACATCTAAACTTAATACCAACCGAGCCAAAAAGTTTAAGCTTTATCCCACGCAATTTCGCTTCCTTAAATATTTTTTCTGCTTCTAACTTAATATCCCTATTCATTAATTTCCCCTTAACCTCATTGATTTTCATTATTATTAGGTTTTTCACGTTTTTACTATTTCAAAGAAATATTTTGCCAGTGTTAACAACGAGTTGCACCTAGTTATTAAAGAGTTAATTCTAATTTAATTTGATAACTACTGAGTAAAAGATGACTCAAATAGAAAGGGTGCCAGGTCGTCTACAACCTTAAGAGTTATTTCATAAATTTTTTTTGACGGTTTCATCAATTTAAAGCCTGAATATGGGTTTTTAAGGGAATAATCTTTACACGTCATATTAATAGCTGACAAGAGTTGCAATAGAATGTGTTTTAAATTATGTTTCACAAGTAATTTTTTTATTTTTTGAATATCACACTTTTCCCACAAGAGTGTTGCAATCGCGCTTTTAAACCCGGCAGAATCTTTCCTTAAAATGCAATCTGCAACTATCCTTTCGGGAAGCGCAACCGCAATACTCTTAATCCAAAGTTTCTTCTCAAATGCATCTAACGTTCCAACAACCTTTACCCCATTAAGAAACGATAACTCTTTGCTATTTGTTCTAATTTCGATTTCATCATCAAGTTTATAATATCCAACCAGTAGCCATTGACCAGCTACACCAGTCAAAGCGTAATCAATAGATGTAAAACGCAATATAGTTAAACAATTTTCAAAAATATTATCTGAAATTTTTATTTTAAACAATACACCTAACTTTTCTGCTTCAATTATAGTCGCTATAGAATTTAAAATCTTCTTTCGTGCCAAATTTTCGATTCTACTCACACCAGCTTGAGAAATACCCAGCATAGAGGCTACATCACTTTGAGAAAATTGTCTACGCAATTCTAACACTCTACGTTGGGATGGTGTAAAACCCATAGTTATACAACCACCAAAGTATATTATAACCATTTTATGTTATATTATGCTATAAACCCTAAAAAGTTTTCACTATAAACCTTAAATTCTAAATGAAGTTGAAAAATTAGTGGGGTATCTGAAAAAGCAGGAGACAGAGTATTGTACTGACAGAAACTATTTGAGCTGGTTTAAAGTGGAAACAGGGTCATGCTACCCGATTAGAAACGGAAAAGTAAGGATTAGAGAAATAGACAAAGGTAGTGAGGAAGAACATGATGAAGTAGTAGAAGTTAACCGTTTAAATGTGAAAAGATGGTATAAAGATCCATTAAATGAGAGAGGAGAGACAAGCTTGGACGAATTGAACCTGTATACGATTTTTCTTCACGGTGGATGGTGGATAGTCAAACAAACGCTCAAACCATACTTAGACTGGATGAAATAACTGGAGAAATATGGTTGCCATCAATAATTAGACGTGTCAAAATAGAAAAGCGACGAGAAAAAGCTTGAAAGCGTAATTTGGATATATGAAGATGGAACTTTCATTTATTGGATAATTCCCAAGCGAATATATGAATTTAAAAAGCAACTATGAAATTTTAAAAGTCATTATGTTGATGGCTTACCAAGAAAATATTGAAAACTTTATGGACATTTGCTCCAGTAGAATTAACATCCATATATGGAAGTTAAAATTCAAAAAGGGGAGGAAAGAAACAATAATTAGCTACAAAATATAACCGTAGAAGTATTGTTACTAAAGCTTAAATGATTATTTATTATACTTTACAAAGAGGTGTTAATTTTGCTAGATACCTTGGAAAAATTAGTAGATTATGTGAGGAAGCTTGGAGTAGACTACTGTGATGCTAGATTTGAGCGTAGAGAAACCTTGCAAATTTCAACTGCAAACGGGAGTATAAGGGCTATTTCTCGAAATGTTAGAAGCGGCGTCTCGGTGAGAACTTTTCTAAATGGACATTGGGGCTATGCTTCGTCAACAGAGCTTTCATGGGAAACCCTTAAATCAGCAGCAGAAAAAGCAGTAAAAATAGCTAAATCATTCAAAAATGAAAGGAAAATAGATTTAAATCCAATCGTAGTTGAGAAAAAATATAAACCCCCAATTAAAATAGATCCACGTGAAATCGACCTCAAAGAAAAAATAGATTTACTTCTAGAGTTAGATAAAGCCCAAAGGAAAGCAGATAATAGAATCGTAAACAGCAATGTAAGATACAGGGAGCTATATACTAACTACATGCTTGTAAATTCTAAAGGATCAAAAATCGAATGGACTGAAATAAGAATCGGCATAGTAGCGGTACCTGTTTCTTTTGAGGCAGGGAAAATGCAGTCTTCATATTTTGTTAAAAGTGGAACTCGAGGATATGAGCTTATAAAAGAAGTAGATCCAAATGTTGAGGGAGAAAAAGTCGCTAAGGAAGCTGTTGAACTACTCAGCGCGGAGAAGCCTCCTGGCGGATATCTAACCGTCATTGTAGACCCCGACATAGCTGGTCTTCTTGCTCACGAAGTTATGGGACATGCATCCGAAGCAGATGAAATTGTCAAAAAACGCAGCTTTTTAACGGGAATTGTTGGAGAAAAAGTTGGAAGCGAACTGGTAACTATGGTTGACGATGGCACCATACCTGGAGCACATGGAACAATACCCTTTGACAGTGAAGGCACTCCTTCTTCAAGAACTGTTATAATTGAAAATGGGGTCTACAAAGGTTACATGCATAATTTGGAAACCGCTGCCATGATGAACGTTAAACCGACTGGAAACGGGAGAGCTCAAGACTATAATAGACGTGTATGGGTGCGAATGACCAATACCTTTTTTGAAAAGGGTGACTGGTCTTTAGAGGAGATAATAAGTGAAACAAAAGAAGGACTGCTAGCTATGAAGGCTTTGGAAGGCATGGAGGACCCGGTTGGAGGAGGTTTCGAAGCAAGAGCATTAAAAGGATATATAATTAAGAAAGGTGAAAGAAAAGCTTTAGTTAGATCTTTCACGCTCACAGGGAAAGCCCTGGACATTTTAAAGACTGTTGACGCTGTTAGTAAAGATTTTGAACTTCAGGGCGGGTACTGCGGTAAGGGTGAGGAGGACTTCGTACCAGTATCGACAGGCGGGCCTTACATGAGGGCTAAGATACTTATTGGAGGTGGTTAAATGTTGGAAAATCTTATGAAAATAAGCGTTGAAGCACTTAAATTGGCGAGTAGGCAAGGTGCGGATCAAGTAGAGGTCTTTACAGCATATACGAGAACAAGAAATATTTATGTGGAAAATAGTGTTCCTCATCTCTCAACAAATAATATCTCAATTGGTATAGGTTTAAAATGTGCCATAGGGAAACGTGTAGGATTTACTGCGTCTACGGTGTTCTCTAAAAAGGACATAGAAAGAGTTGTGGAAGAATGTATAAGTATAACAAAAGTTAGCCCTGAGGATCCAAACTTTGAATCGTTACCTGATCCTAGGAAGCCCTCAGGAACCGTAAAAAATGTTTACGACGAAGATCTTATTGAGATGGAAGAATCAAAACTATTAAAAGTAGCTGATAAGATCGTGAAAACAGCTGAAAAAGGAGGTAAGGTTAAAGTTCTTAACGGTTTGATGAGATTAGGAGAATTTACTTTCCACATTACTAATTCTCTTGGAGTAGACCAAGACCATAAAGGAACACTTGTTTTCTTACATTTTTCGGCAAAAGCAGGTGAAAACGGACGTGTAGGAGAGGGTGTTGAAAAAGCTTACTCAACCACTCTTAAAAATATAGACTTCGATAAATTTGGAAAAGAACTTAGAAGAAAAACACTAACAGCTTTAAAAGCTGAACTATACAAAGGCAAAGAAGAGATGCCTGTAATAATTGTTCCAGTGGAGCTTCAAGGTCTCTTTGACTCCACAGTTGCGTTTGCCATAAGTGGAGAACATGTAAACAAGCAGAGAAGCCCTTGGAAAGACAAACTAAATGAAAAAGTTGCTTCAGAATCTTTAACCATAGTTGATGATGGAAGAATGCCAGGTGGGATTCTTAGCGCGTTGATTGACGACGAGGGAGTACCCACTGAAACAAAAACGGTAATCGAGAGGGGGGTCCTAAAAAACTTTATCTACGATACCTACAACGCTTATATTGCTGATACCGAGTCTACGGGGAACGGTTATAGAAGATCAACGAGGACTGTCGAAGAAATATTTATGAGACCAGTTAGCTGTACAGTTTCAAACGTTGAGATAAAACCTGGGAACAAAAGTTTGGAAGACATGATTAACGAAATTGATAAAGGCTGTTTAGTTGAAAAGTTTGCTGCTCCGTCAGCAGATCCGTTCACAGGGACCTTTGGGCTTGAAGTAAGATGTGCAACACTAATCGAAAACGGGTCTCTGGGAAAACCTATAAGACATGCACTGCTCTCAGGAAACTTCTATGAAGCAATTAAAAACATCTTAATGATAGGTAAAGAGCAAGAGTTAATCGAAAATATGAAACTTCCACCCATAGCTTTCGAAAAACTAGAACTAATAGGACAGTAAACTAATTCCAAAACAACTTCATATTAGGTATGTAGAACCTAACTCACCTAATCTGCGAGTTTATTTATGATAATGAGGAAAGAACGATTTCCACCGGCTCATTAACAATTTTTTCTATTCTTCTTTCCAAGTCTTCTTTTAATGTAAATATTTTTTCTTTTAAATCGTTGATTTCTTTTTCTTTTGCATTGATTTCCTTTTCTAAATCATTTATTTTCGTTTTTATTTTTCTTAGTTCTTCTTCTAAATTCTCCATATCTCTAAGATCATCTTTATATTCTTCCTCTAACTTTCTCTTTGTCTCTCGTAGGGATACATAACTTTTAGTTAACTCGTCTAAAACATGTTTTTCCAAAATCATTTGAATGCTGTTTAGCGCCTTTTTCGATTTTTTCTTGTCCAAACTAATTTTTCCAGATAATATCAGCCTTTTAATGGATTCTAGTAGGCCTTTTAAGATTTCTGTATCCTTTAATGACATTGTAGGGTTTTTTAACCGGTTAGTCCTGCTTAGTAACTCCTTTTGTTCTTTAGTTATCTTAACCTCCCCTCTTTCCACAAGATTTAGAAATTTTCTTAATGCTTTGTCAATTGGCGCCAAAAGATTCCGTATCTCGTTTTTAACCTTGTAAGCCTTTTCTTCAAGATCTTCGGTTTTAAGAAGATCCCTTTTTTCATTAATTTTTCCTTCCAACATAGTCTTTATTTTTTGTAATTCCTTGATTTTAACGCCTTTTTCCGTAATTTCCTTTTGTAATTCTATTATTTCCTTTTCTTTTTCTAGTATTTTTCTTGCTTCTTCAATGGTTTCTTCAACATATTTAGCGTAAGAATACTTTGTTTCCAGAAAATTGTTAAGTTTTTTCCGAATTTTATACAAACCCTTGATATAGTAATCTATTTTTAGAATAGGTGTCTTAAATGCAGGAATACTCATCCTAGGAATATATCTTGACCCCAATTCCCAAACAGCTCTCAAAAATTTATCTAATGTTACTTTAAAATTCGAAAGGGACCTATAATCGAACTTCTCAGGAACTTCAAAACTATTCAACAGTTCCAATAGTTTTTCAGAAAAAGTTGAAGCAACTTTACAAGCTTTATCAAGCTTACCCTCTTTTGACAACTTATTGACATCTTTATTAATCGAGATAATTTCTTTACGAATCCATTTTAAGTGCTCAACAGCATTATCAACAATATCCTTCGCCTTCTTCCTAAGCGGGGACAGAAACCTGTCAGTTTCGCTCAAAAGCCAGTGCTCAACCTCGGAAATTGATAAATTTTTCACCAATAAACCTCCACATATCCATGTCATAAATATTTTTCACGATATTTAAAATTATCAAGGGATAAATCAAATCCTACTGGCATACATTTTTAAGTTGCTAACAAGTAAGATAAGACGAAAAATTGTTGTCAATAGAGACTGCCAAAACAGCACAAAGTAAAACATGAAGAAAATTAAATGTAACAAAATTGGGGAAAATAAATGAAAATCTACTCAAGGATAATATTTACAGTTTTCTTAACCGTGATGGTGTATGTATTTTTGTGCGCCATATTTGATGTAAGCATCAATTTATTCACATTTCTAACGATGTTCATCATAGCAGTTATTGATTTTATCTGGTACGGGTTTAGTAAGACAGAACTGGGGCTAGAGGTTCTGGAACACTATCACTGGGCTCTGTTAGCATTAATATTTTCCAAGTTTTTACCGTTAGAACGTGTTCTAAGAACTCTCGGCATTTATCTTCTAATAAGTGAAATGCTTCAAACACATCCCTTTGCAATTAAATCTACGCACTTCTGGCCATCAACAATTATAGGCATTGTACTCGCATTATCGCTCGTACTAACCTACGTCTATCTTTAAATTACTATCTTCAACCTTTAAAACGAATAAATGGATAAATGAAACATTAAAAACTGTTATGTCGCCCTTAAATCTTTGTCTTGGTGTTATAACATAAGGTGTGAACAGTAATTTAATATTCAAAGTAATGTTTGATATTATGTAGTTTTTATAGAAATCGGTTTCATTTCATTGCGAAAATCCTTTTATATTTTAGGGCAACATTCAAAATTCCTTCATAACACTAATAAAACATCTAACACTATTGTAAAGAAATAGGAAACTAATCCACAAAGGGTAGTCAAATTCCGTCCAAATTGTTTTCGTAGAACATTTCGACTTACATCGTTAATTAAAGGTGATTTGCTTGAAGGGGGATGGATCAAAAGCTCAGTTGGATGATATTGATGTTGAGATTTTGAAAATTTTGCAAAAAGATTGTAGAGTTACATTGGATCAAATGTCAAAAATGTTAAACGTACCAAAATCCACGTTACACTACAGAATAAAAAGACTTGAAAAACAAGGAGTAATCGAAGGATACTACGCGAAAATAAACCCAGCAAAACTAGGAAAAGAATACATAACAGTAACACTCGTAAGAGCAAAATACGGACCAGGATACCATAAAAAAGTCGGAGAAAAACTAGCAAAACTACCGGGAGTATGGGCAGTATACTTCGTACTCGGAGAAACAGACTTCATCGTACTAACAAGATCCAACAGCAGAGAAACCTTCATGAAAACACTAGAACAAATGATAAATAGCAAAGAAATCGAAAGAACATCAACAATGGTAGTCACCGAAATAATAAAAGAAGACCCAAGAATCGAACTCTAACAAATATTAATGAAAAACTATTTGACACTCCAGCAATACACTACTTAGATTACAGTCCTAGCTTTTAACTCTATTCTCAACTATCTATCTTAAATCTTAAATGAAACATAAAATGCTTAGAAAGCAGCCACTGAAATGTGAAATAAAAGTGGTAATATAAAGTTTTAACAGAAATGTCTCTTGCGAGGTTCGCATTCTATCCGTATTGATAAAAATTTCAATTATATCATATTAGTTTTGGATAAAATAGTGTTAAATTTATATATTATTTGGATATCGTTTTATATAGGTGGAAGAGTTGACAGTTGTTCAAAAAATGTGGGTTAAACGTGAAAAAGTAGCAAAACTTACAGCGTCAGAGAAAAAACTTCTCTCAATTTTGGATAAAGATTCTTGGCTAACATTTAGAGAAATGGGTAGACTGCTCAATATCTCCGCCAGTACAATCAATTATAGAATATCAAAATTAATTCGCTTAGGAGTGCTACAGCGACTATCTATAAACGTTAATCTTGAAAAAATAGGCTATAATGTTGCTTTCGTCGGGATCAATAACATAATTAACGAAAATGTCTCACAAGTCGCAGAACATATATCTGAGGACAATAATGTGCTCTCTGTCCATAGAGGGATTGGCCGTTACTCCCTTTTAACCAAAGTGTGCTACAAAGATTTCAGCGAGCTTTCAGATGTGCTTGAAAAATGGAAAAACGATTTGGGCGATGTTCTCATGGAAGTTTTTCTGGTAACGGATATCTATAAAGCCAGTGCCTTCCCAGATTTCTTCCCTGAACTTGACTACAAAGTTTACAGGCAAGCTTATACCAAAGTTTCTGAAAAAGACCAAGATATGGCATCCAGAGAAGCAAAAGTGGACGAAAGAGATCTGAAGATCCTTACAATACTTGACAAGGATAACTGGACGAGATTTAAGGAAATCGGAGAATACGTAAATCTATCCGCTAACAGTGTCTTTTTCAGAATCAGAAAAATGGTATTGAATCAAATAATAAAAAACTTCACAATAGTTATCGACCCTCAGAAGGCAGGCTTCACGGAAGTTTACCTATTCATTGATACTCTTCGCTCACAGCTAAATTCGTTTGAGTTAGCCTCTAAACTAGCATCGGACCCAAATGTCGTCTTTGTAGCAACAGGTATTGGAGAATATTCAGTTTTAGCCAGAGTCTTAGTTGAAGGACCGCTTAGAAAACTACATAGAAAAGTTGAAGAACTAATAAAAAGAAAATACACAAATATTGGCATAAAATACTTCATTGCATTAGATACATATAAAAACCTTGCCCTACCAGACTTCTTTCCGGAATTTACACCTCGACCACCAATCAACTACGGGAAACGTTATTCAGCATAAAATCCAAGTTTCCAAGTTTCTATGTAGTACCAACAACTTACCACATTTTTCACATAGATTTTCGTAGAGTTTAATACGAATATTAATGAATTCTACTTAGCTTTATTCTAAAATTAAAACGTGCATCTGAGGATTTTGAAAACAAAGCTAGTATAGTTGTTAACTAACAATATTTCTAGATATGGTGCTGATCGCCTTGATACAGTCTACAAGATAGAAATAGCATTTGCACCCTTTAGATGCGTCGCCCCAGCACCTGGACTACTTTATACAACATTATGGGAAGCTGATCCTCAAGTAAAAGAACGATTAATCTATCAGGATGGTGAATTTATACGTGTACCGCCTTTGTCGCATCCAAAAATAGTAGACTTCCCAGAGCCGATTGGCAAACTTGAAGCTTATGTTATGCCCCATGAAGAGACTCGAATGCTTCCAAAATACATTAAAGGGCTAAAAACTGTAATAGTTAGAGGCGCTTGGCCGCCAAAAATACAAAACCTCTTGAAATTCATTAAAAACTTTAATGTTTTAAAAGACGAGAAAATAAAGGTAGGAAATGCTTTGATCAGCCCTAGAGAGTTCATTTATAAGTTCCTGTTGCAAGTTCCTGAAACGAAAGAACAGGATTTGTGGGGTTATGCTCTTTACATCGAGGTATAGGGTTTAAAGAAGGTAGAGAAATTAAATTAACTTATAGAGTTTCACATCCCACAACGGGGGGAGTGGACAGGTAAGGTAGCATATCCCAAATTTATTGGATCACCGCTATCGATCGGCACCTAACTTCTTGCACATAGAAAAATAAAAGAAAAGGGCGTACTATCACCAGAGGCATGTGTTCCCACAGAAGAGTTCATAAGTGAACTTGTAAAAAGAGGATACATAATAGAAGAAAAGACTAAAGGCCACTATAAATTCTAACATGACACGTATGTAACAGTTGTCCATAAATATTTCAATTTATTTTTTAGTTTTAAATTGCTGAAATAACTACTTATGCTGTTTAAACATTATTTTAGTTTGCTAAGTCTATGTAAAATTACCCTTTCAGGATCTATTTTTTCTCTAATTAGTCTAATTTCTTCTTCAGTTGGCTCAGGGGTTGTCTTAGCTTTTGAAAAATCTAAAGGGAACCCTGTTTCTGCTTGGATCCGTTCTCGGCTGACACCTGGATGTATTTCAGCTACATACATACGCTTAGTTTTCTCATCAAACTTCATAACACATAAATCAGTAACTACCGTTACTGGGCCACCTCTCGTAAGACCAACTTTACTTCTACCTTCAGGTCCATCTACCCATCCCACGCTGGTAAGGTAGTCAACCTTTAGTGGAAATCTTCTCTTTTCATGTTTCATAATTATAACGGTGCGTTTCGCTAGTGCAGCTATATCTCCTGCTCCTCCGCTTCCAGGTAAACGTACTTTAGGTTTCCAATAGTTACCTATAGCTGTTGAATTTAAATTTCCATACATGTCGCATTGAGCTCCTCCAAGAAAACCAACATCTACACGTCCTCGCTGCAAAATTGTTCCAAAAACGTCAAAAAGTCCGCTACAAGTAGTTGAACTGCAAACACAACGGGGGTCACCAACACTACCTGGTAAATGAACCAATTTACTGTCGATAGTTCCAGCTTCAAAAATTATGACAAGGTTGGGCGCATGAGTACGTTTAGCTAACATTGCAGCAATCATAGGCAACCCGGTTCCAATAAATGCTATTTCCCTGTCTCTAAGTTCTTTAGCAGCTCTACAAATCATAAGCTCAGCAGTTGTGTAAGGTAACTTCTTCTTGTTCATTCTTTTCACCTAAACGGCTTATCTCTTCTAATTTTAGGGTTATAGCCAAGAATCGGATCCGCTTTAAGCTGTAACAGTTTTTCTGCTCCACCAACTTTCTCTAAATATTCCGAAAGCCCATCAACACTGTAAACATATTCTTCCAAGTATTTTTCAAAAGAGTCCCAACCTCCTCTAGCAGCTTTTATGTAAATTGCATAGTGATCCGGATCATAATCGTAATATTTGTAAACCGCGGTTGGATGTGCACCGTAAGGAACTTGAACAATGGCATTAACGAGATAAAATGGAATTTGATTACGCTCAGGTTCCATACGCATACTTTCTTCAGATACAATTTTCTCGCATGTTACAATTACTTTTTCAGCAGATTTGGCAACGAATTCGTCGGCAAATGTTTGTCCAAGTATTCTAACGGTTCCTTTGGTTCCACATATTTGAGCGTGGATAATAGCAACCTCCGGTTTGCACGCTGGCACTAAGGTCACTTTTTCACCAGTAAATGGGCAGGTGATGACAGCAAGCTTCTTTGACGCAAGTCTGAAATCACTGCTTTTTTCTCTGACTTCTGCTGGTATTCCCCATTTTGTTATTATATCTGAGCCTAACATGCTTTTAGTGGGCATAAATGGAATTCCTAGGGCTCCAGCCACAAATCTAAGTGTAGCACCAAAGTTTGTATAGTCCTCCCATTCAATAAGGCCTTCTTCTATGGCTCTTCTAAAATTCGGGCTCGGACTTACAAAAGGTTCATCTCCAACGTAAGCCATCTCTATTCTTTTCACACATTTAGCACCAATTAACATGTCTGCATCTATTCCTTGAGAACATCCGTAAAGAACTAGGTTACGTTTACACTGTCTAATAATTTCACGAATTAATTCCATTGGATGTCTCTGTACGGTGAATCCTCCTAATCCAATGTGACAACCATCCGAAATAAATTTTTTAACAGCTTCTTTAGCGTCCATGATTTTATCTTCAATTTCAGCATTAACTTTTCCAGCCATCTAAATCTCTCCAACTATTTGGTCACCTCAAATCGAGAACTTACAAAAATAAATGAAAATTAAAAGGTTACTCTTTTATTTTACTTAGAACATCTCCGCAAGTTCCACAGTTTTTTCTATGTCTTCCTTCGTGTGTGCTACTGTTATGTTCCACTGTTCCAATTGACATAGAGCCCAAAATAATTACTCCTCTGTTTATCATGGAGAAGCAGAAGTCCATCGTTTTTTGGAAGTCGCTGTAAAGGAGAGCACTTCTATAATCATATACCTCATCTACTTTCCTATCTTTTGCAGCAAAGAATACGTAGCCTACAGGGCACATTTTGCTGACAAAAACCTTCAATACCAGAATCTTCTAAGTAATCTCTTAATCCCTTCACTAGCTCTTCATATCTGGCTTTCATATGCGCATAGGCCTGATCGGTGAGAATTTTTTTCAGCGTAGCTATTCCAGATGCAATAGCAAGCGAGTTAGCGTTATATGTTCCTGCATGTGCTGTATGTCCAAGTGGAAAAACACTTTCCATAATTTCTCTTTTTGTACCAAACGCTCCTGGGGAGCTCCTCCACCAATCGCCTTTGCCAATGTAACAATGTCTGGCTCTATTTTGAAATATTCTGCTGCTCCTCCAGGTGTCAGTCTTACGCCTGTCTTCACTTCATCGAATATCAAAAGTTTTCTAACATCACGTAGATATCCTTCTTTTGGAAGAACAACACCCACGTTATTTAGCAGTACTGGTTCACCGTAGTGCGCGCAATACTAGTTCTATTAATCTAAATATCTATCTCTATTTTGACAAAATATAGTTTTCAGTTAAATAAAGAAAATATTTTGTGAACTATTATTCTTCTAGTGTTTTTATGATTTCGTTGATTTTTATACCCATTTTCCGCACTTGTTTTAGGAATTTGTCAGCATCTAAGCATTCCGCTGGGAAGACCCCTCTTCTCTTGATTTCCCCTCTTGCAAGCATGATCGTAGCGACTGCAACTGATGTTCCGGTCATGTAAGCTGTTGCATGTGTCCCATATTTTTCATATGCTTCTTTATGTGACATATATGAGTACATAATGTACCGCACTTTCTTTCCATCTTTTTCCCCTTTTACATCGGTTACAATCATTTCATGTCCTTCAAAGTTCGGCTCCAGTTCTGCTGGTGGACGTATACATGCGAGAACCACGTCCATTGGAGCGACCTTAACGCCTTTAACTTCTATGGGTTCTCTACTTGTAAGACCTAGCTTCCAAAGTACTTCTATCAGATGTTTTTCCTCCTCCGACAGAGCTACTTTGAAATCAACATACCTGACTTTTTTACCAAGAAATAGAGGGAGAGTTACCACTTCCTCATGATTGGCGTAATATACTTTTAATGGACCTACAGGCTTGGGAAATTCATATATTTCTTCGCCGGTCATGGAGGGTACCCATTTGAACTTGCCATTTTCGTACACTATTGATTTATATAGAAGTTCTTCAATTGCGATGTCTGGGGCAAAAGTAAAGATAATGTCTTCGCTGATAACTCTACTTCCATCTCTAATTCTTATTTCATCTACTGTATCAAGTTTATCAGCTATGTATTTTGCAAAAATGTTGCTCATACCTGGGGCTTCGCCCATGCTTATAAGAGCTGATAAATTTGCCCTTTTCCATTCTTCATCCCTAGCTAGTTGCTTGTACAGACCTTCAGCTGCTAGATCCATGTAATGTGTTCCGGCCTCGATTGCTGCATCCATTATGCTTATATTCCATTCTGGTCGTGCAGCATTAATAACTAAATCGGCACTCATTAATGTGTTTAGTACGCTGGTAAAATCGGCGGCATTTACTTTTTTAATCTTTAGTTTACTGCTTCTTATCTTATTTATTAACCTCCTTGCCCGTTCCATGGCGATATCTGCACAAATGACCTTAGATACTTCAGAAGCTTTGACTAAATGTTTTATTATAACAGTTCCAACTGCACCAGCTCCACCTATCACAACAACTTCCACATATAAGCCTCCATTACACAAAATTGAGTTTGGATCTAAGTTTAATTAAGCCTTACTTATAAATTGATATTCCTTAAATGTTCCTTTCATATAGATTACAACAGTAATATGATTTTCAAGTTTATGGGATAATAAGACTAATATGATATTTTCTAAGTTAACAAAACTGTATTAAAAATGATTGAAACACTTTTCGTATTATTCCACTTCTACAACAATTGCTAATGCACATCCGCAATTTTTGACCACATGCTCAGAGGACCTAATAATTATTCTTCCATCTATTTCCCGTTTCCTGTTTTCTGCCATTTTTATAACTCTTTTATAAGCTTCTTCTTCAGCTTCACCTGCCGAGATGTTAATATTAGAATATTCTGCAACAAGTGTTGGTCCATTTGTTGTTCTTGCCACGGCTATGGCGGCAGCTATCTTTTGCCCCCTTTTTTCTGATGTCACAAATGTATATATTGCCGGTACATTAGAACCAGGATAAAACTGCGGTACTTTCTCTATGAATTCTATATCTGGAGGCAAAATGCTTGTTAGCTTTACTAAAGATACATCGCCTATTCCTGCTTTAATCAAACAGTTATCAAAAGCGTTTAAAGAGGTTTCTCCTTCAGCTGAAACAGCAGTTACTAAAACCTTCCTAGGTTTACCAAACATTCCCAGCTTCATTTTCATCACTATCAAGAAACTATAAGTTCAATTTCCTTCTCTAGTGCTATTTTCATCTTAACACCAATATATATTTAAAAAAAGTTTTTTAGGCATATTGCCAAAATCTCTATTGAAATCGAGTAGTTAAATTTATTACTATGTTTTTAATCATTAAAATCTGCAGTTTCGCTTTATTTAAAAGTTATTAAACGCTAGCTTGAATTAAGAGGTTAAAGCCGGCCACAGCAAAGAGTTACAATTACGAAAAGCTCTATTTTATTGAACCAAGTGTCTTATTGCTTGATGAACCCTTAGGCGCACTTGACCTGAAAATTAGACCTGCAATGCAAGTAGAATTAAAAAGAATACAAAGAGAAGTTGACACAACCTTGTATACGTAACTCATGATCAGGGCGAAGCTCTATTCATGTCGGATAGAATAGCAGTTATGAAAGATGAAAAAGTACAGCAAATAGGTACGCCAATGGAAATTTATGAGAGACCTAAAACCAGATTTGTAGCTTATTTTATAGGAGAAGCAAACCTTATCGAAGATAAATATACCGCCCTAGGAGTTTTTTGAAAGCAATCTTCTTCTAATTTCGGTGAAAGTGGTTGAAGAACCTGAAATTGTTGGGAAAAAGGTCTTTTTATCGGTGAGACCTGAAAGAATTGTTGTGGAGAGGAGGCTAAAAATTTAAAAATCAAATGGAGGGGACTGTTGAAAGTTACATCTATCAAGGTTCAGCAGTACTTATTAACATTAGGATAAATGATAAAACGCTCATGAAAGTTAGGTACCAGCTACATCCGAAGTAGTAAACATTCTTGAGTCAGGTAAACCTTTAACCATCGGATGGAAAAAGGAAAACGGAATACTAGTACTTCTCTAAGTCCTAAATTTAACGTAACATTGTGTTTAATTCGATTAATTAAAGTAAATAATTATTTTAGGTTAAGTGAGATAATACTTTATTATTATATTGTTTAAAATGTTAATTTCATTTTTGCAACTTTTCTGCTAATGTTGGAGCACAATATTTTTAAAATTATTATTTACCCCTCCTTTAAGTAATTAAAAGAATATGTTTGAAAAACTTTACAATGTTCCAAGGTGAAGTTGATATGGCAAAAAGACTAGCTGTTATAGACACGGAGAGGTGTGTAGGCTGTCAAATGTGTATGTTTGCGTGTGCTCGACGTTACAGCGTAGGAGGGCTTGGAAAAAGCGCTATACATGTTAAATCAGCTGGAGGAGTGGAAAGAGGATTTGTAGTTGTAGTTTGTAGAGCATGTCCAGATCCACCTTGCGCGAAGGTATGTCCAACTCAAGCAATAGTTCCTAGGAAAAATGGTGGAGTCCTTGTTAAACTCGATAAATGTATTGGCTGTAAACTATGTGTGGAAGTTTGCTTAATAGGTGCAGTAATATGGGATGAAGAAACAAACAAGCCTAGAATCTGCACATATTGCGGCTACTGTGCCAACTATTGTCCACATGGAGTATTAAAATTCCAAGAAATAGAGGAGGCAACCTAAATGCCCGATAAATTCCTACAAAACGTATTATATATCGATCTTACTAGAAGACGTTTTTGGATTGAAAACAGAAAAGATCTCTTCGAAAAATACCTAGGTGGAGTTGGGATAGCCACTCAACTTCTACTTGAAGAATGTCCTAAAAATATTGATCCATTTGACCCTGAAAACCCTATAATTTTTGCAGTAGGCCCATTAACGGCTGTTTACCCTCTTGCTTCAAAAACTGTAGCCATGTTCAAATCTCCACATACAGGTAATCTAGGTGAGAGTCACGCTGGAGGCAGAAGCGCAATAGCTATAAGATCAGCTGGTTACGGTGCAATTGTAATTAAAGGAGCAAGTGAAACACCAGTTTACCTAGCAATACATGAAAGCAAAGTGTACTTTAGAGATGCATCTATCCTCTGGGGAATGTGGAGCACATTTACTGTCGGTAGAATTATACGGGAAAACGAGCCTGGAGCAGGCATAAGAACAATTATGCGTATTGGCAGAGCTGGAGAAAGACTTGTAACCTATGCATCAGTAATAACAGAAACATATAGACACTTCGGTAGACTGGGATTAGGAGCCGTTTTCGGAAGCAAAAAACTAAAAGCAATTCTAGTTTCTGGGAAACATTCAATACCTGTAACCGATAAAAAAACGTATAGGGAACTATATGATGAGATTTATGATGCTGCTGTTAAATCTCCAATTATGAGAAAATATCACGACTTAGGAACACCTGCAAATGTTTTACCACTTAATGAACTTGGAGCATTACCAACAAAAAACCTTAAGCAATCAAAATTCGAGTATGCTGAAAAAATTTCAGGTGAATTTCTTGCAGAACACTATCTTGGACGAAGAATTGCATGTGCCAATTGTCCAGTAGCTTGTATACACCTTGCAACCCTGAGAGAACCTTACATTGATGAACCTTACTTTTACAAGACAACATGGGTTTCCTACGATTATGAACCTCTATTCGCTCTGGGCTCCATGCTTGGAGGCTTCGATGTACCAGGTTTACTTAAACTTCTAGATGAAATCGATACCCAAGGTTTAGATGCAATGTCTACTGGTGTCACATTAGCATGGGCAACAGAAGCTATGGAAAAGGGAATTATAACAAAAAACGAGACATTAGGATTGGAGTTAAAATGGGGAGACTATGAAACATATAGGAAAGTTGTAATAAACATTGTTAAACAACCAAACGAGTTCTACCAAGCATTGGCTAGAGGAGCAGAGTATGCTGCATCAAAATATGGTGGAAAAGAATTTGCCTTGACTTTTGGCGGAAACGAAATGCCTGGCTACCATACAGGTCCAGCTGCCTATGTAGGATTTCTAACCGGCGCAAGACATAGCCATCTTGATTCTGCAGGATACAGTTATGACCAAAAAATGTTCAAGGCACAGGAAACACCAACTCCGGAGAAAATCGCAGACCACTTAGTTAAAGAAGAGTCTTGGAGACAAATACTTTCAAGCCTAGTCATATGCTTCTTTGCAAGAAACATCTATAAACCTGAAATCGCTGTTAAAGCCCTCAAAACCATGGGCTACGAATTTACGATTGAAGACTTAAACAAGCTAGGACGAGAGATATTGAAGAAAAAATATGAATTCAAGTTTAGAGAGGGCTTTGATCCAAATAAACTAAGAATACCTAAAAGAATACTGGAGACCCCAACACCACACGGAAAATTGGCTGAGAAGGAAATAAGGAAGGCAGTAAACCTATACTTCGAGAAACTAAAATAAGGTGTTAAATGGTAACTAAGCCAAGCAACAACCATATCCAAACTATTCCAAACGTTAACAGAAGCAGTGAAACCAAGTCTAGTATTAAACCTGCTTTCAACATTTCTTTTAATTTTACTAAGCCTGTGCTGTAAGCTAAGGTACTTGGAGGAGTTCCAACTGGTAACGCAAAGTCTAGGGAGGCGGCAATAGCAATTGTAATAGTTAAAAGAACTGGGTCAACCCCAAGAGATATTGCAAGGGGAATGGCAATTGGAACCAAAATTGAAGCCGCTGCTGTGTTAGAAGCGAACATTGTGATAATAAGAGATAAAGCGCCGACCAAAAAGTTCAATAAAATTACAGGCATACCTTTAAGAGCAGTTAGTTGAAGAGCTATCCACTCACTAACACCCGTGCTCATTAAAACCTCACCTAAACATATACCTCCGCCAATAATGAGGACAGCAGACCAGCCAATTTCTTTTATGTCACCCTCATCCAATAGGCCTAGAAAGTAAAGTGTAACGACACCTATAAGAGCAACAATGCCACTCGAGATACCATGACCACTAAAACCAATTGTTTTAGCTATAAATTCAGGTATTTTCTCAGTAAACCACAGAATAACCGTGCCTACAAAAACTGCAACTACAGCTTTTTGCTGAAAAGTCATGGGACCCAACTTTTTAAGTTCTTCACGACTATGTTCCGCTATCATAGAAAGTTCCGCTTCTAACTCTTTTTCAGGTTTATAGACCGTTATCAACACTTTCCACGCAACAGGAATAAATATGAAGACATAGGGCATACCGAAAGGTATCCAATCCGTAAAGTAGAATTTAATACCAAGCAGTTCTTGTAGCATACCTGCAGCAATGGGGTTAGGTGTAGTTCCTATTAAAGTGCCAGTACCACCTATAGTTGCTGAATAAGCTATGCCGAGAATCATAGCTCTACCGTAATTGCTTTTAAGACCCTTTTTTCCGAACTTACCGAGAACAGCTAAGCCTATGGGGAGCATTATTGCTGCAGATGCAGTGTTAGATATCCAGAAACTTAGAAAAGCCGTTGTATACATCATGACAAGGATCAATATGGGGCTTCCACTACCAGTTCGGGAGAGAACCCATAAAGCTATTCGTTTGTCTATTTGATGTTTTTGTAAAGCTCTACCAATAAGTAAACCACCTATTATAAGGGCTACAACGGGATGGAAAAAGGGTGCAAGAGCTGTTTTCGGGCTAAATATATTAAATATAACAGCTAATATAGGTATGAGTAAAGCTGAACTAGATAGCGGAATGGCTTCTGTAAACCATAGAAAGGCTATTAAAAACAATATTGTAAAAGCTTCTTTCGACCTCACAAGAGGTCTATACCTAAAAACATAGACATCATCTTCAATCCTCGTAGGTCTTATATCAACGCTGAAATTCTGGCCTTTTTTAATCGTAATTACAAGTAAACTTGAAGCAATTTTAATAGCCGAATTGTTATGCCAAGTCAGCTTAACTTTAAATTCTATGACTGAACTGGAAGATAAGGCATAGTTTTCTTTAGCGTAAACTGTAACATTAAACTCCCTAAAGCTGAAAACATATTCTTTCCATTCAACAGATTCGCTATCTGATAAATTAAAGGTAAAAGAAACCTGTTCAGTTTGAGAGTAATCAGTAGGGTTAGGGAAGGTGAGTTTAGCTGTATAGGTTCCGAGCTGAGCGTTGGGAGGAGCAAGTATATATGCGATGATTGCGACTAGAAACGATAAAGTTATCAAAACAATTTTTGAACGTTTCAATGCTCGCTTCACCTATTCAAATTTAGCAAAATACGAGAGCTGCAAATTCTTTTTAATTTTTCGACTTAAACAAATAAACTACACATAAAACCGAATTAACAAAACACAAAACCACTAGTAAGTCAAACTTAATTAATGTAAAAACCAAACATTAAATACAACTAAATTACGTTCAAAACCACAAGTTGTTAAAGCATGGAGGTATTTTCACTGAACAATGAGGTACCAAAGTTTCTAACTGAACTTGAAAACTGCAAGCTATGTGAATGGCAATGTGGTGTAAACAGAATTACCGGAGAACTTGGAGTATGTAAAATAGGTATTCCACAGGTTGCAAGCTGCCAACTTCACCCAGCGCCGCCTCAAAGCTACACAATTTTCATGGCAGGATGCAACTTTAAATGCCTAAACTGTCAAAACTGGACCATAGCACACTACCCCGACGCCAACACCGTAATAAGAGGCTACGTAGATCCAAAAGAACTTGCAAAAGAATCCCTTGCCGCGATAAATTCTCCCATGGGGCAGTTTATAGGTGCAGATCGAATATTTTTCAGCGGAGGAGAACCTACAATACATCTACCCTACATAGAGAAAATAGTGGAAGAAGCCAGAAAAATAGACCCAGAAACAAAAGTAAACTTTGACACTAATGGTTTCTTAACGATGAACTCTTTGAAACGAGTATTAAAATTCACAACTTCCATAACTTTTGACATAAAAGCTTACAATGACGATGTTCACAGAGCATTAACAGGGGCTTCATCGGAACCGGTTTTAAGAAACGCTGAATATATCGCCAAACATGCTAGGGACAAACTATGGGAGTATAGAATCCTAGTAGTACCTGGAATAGTAGATGTAGAGGAGGTGCAGGCTATCTGTGAATTTATAGCGTCCATAGATCCTACGTTACCAGTTTGTTTCCTCGTTTTTAGACCAAATTTTGTGCTGGATCAATACATGGGTGCGACATGGGAACTAATGGATAAAGTAGTTGAAGTAGCACGTAAAGCTGGATTAATAAAAGTAGATTGGGCAGGTAGACCAAACATACCTGGATATGAACTAAAAAACTTTGAAAGGCTAAAAGCTAAAATTTCAAAATACTATGAGCATGAATGGGCTTTAAAAGCAGCAGTCTACGCTTTAAAAGCTGGCTGTAAAACACATCCAAGAAACTGCGGAACATGCAACATTAAACTCCATTGCTTACTCAAAAAGTATACTCCAGCGAGAACAACTTAGATCCTATGTAATTTTTCGGCTTTTCTTTTTTAAGTTAAAGTTTATTTAAAGAGGTTAGTTTTCCCTAGTTAATGTAGTGCTTTTGTAATCGTAATGTTTTTATGTTACAAAAAATAATTGGAATGATAGGTGATATGGTTGGATGTTGTAAATGTGAGGTTTGATAAGAAGATTTTGGAGAAAATTGACTATGCTGTGAAGAAAGGACTGTATAAGAGTAGGAGTGATGCTTTGAGAAGGATTGTAGAAGAGTTTCTCGAAATACGAAAGGATTTGTTTGTTGAAGATAAACTTACCGAAAAATTGAATTTGGATTTAAGCGATGAAGCCCTTGAATCTATTTGTTTTAAGATTCTTTCAGGTAAAAAGACAGCAGCGGAGTTAGTTAAGGAGGGTAGAGGTCTTTGAAACCATTTTACATGGATACCAATGTTTTTATCGCGAGATATAAGCCTGATGATCCTTTTCATGAAAGCTGTAAACGTATTGTTCAAGGGTTAAATAGTGGGGAATTGGAGGCGTGTACATCTGTTTTAACAATTGTGGAAACTGCTTGTGTAGCTAGCCGAAACTATGAGAAAAGTAAGAAAATTTTAACAGAAAGAGAAATCAAAACTGTTAGTCGGGAAAAACTTATTTCTAGCCTTTTGAAAAGACTCGTTAAGCTTAACTTGCGCTTTATTAACATACCTGGTGAAACTGTTTTAAAAATTGCTAATAAAAACATTGATATACCCATTCTTTTTAAAGATGCACTTTTAATGGCATATGAGATTGGACTTAAATCCTTCGATATAATCCACTTAGCGACGTTAAAATATTGCATTGACGTTCTTTCCATTCCAGTTGAGGCCTTTGTTACAGGGGACACCGACTTTTTAAATAACCGTAAGAACTTAGAAAATCTCTTTGGCACAATTTTCATTACTCCCGACGAATACGTAAGGATCAAAAGCTTATAGCAGTTGAGATAACCTTTAGATAGACTTTAAGACTAATAAAATACGAAACTTAAATTATCGACTCAAATATATACTCCAGCAGAGATATTTTAAGATCTTAGCTAAACAGATCTTCCTCGAGGGAGGGACTAAGCTGAGATATTGTCTTTACATCTAGTAATATGCCATTTACATCTTCGATAACTGCTTTACACCCCCGGGTAAATCCGCTTTTAGAAGCTATAAGATAGATTTTCTTTTTGTTTCTAAAGAAAACTTCTCCTTTTCTTATTAGCTCGTTTGCCTCTTTTACATCAACGGGAGATTTGCGCCATTTAACTTCGCCAACTAATATTCCGTTTTTAAAATCAGCAGCAATATTTATTTCATTTCCCTTCCGGTCCCACCACATTCCTACACTATTAAAGATTGGAAGTTTTACGCCTAAAAGTTCCGAGCCTTGGTAAGCTGAAACAATTTGTCTAACTATTTTCTCAAATCCTTTAGATACAATTTCAGATAATTTTCGACGCAGTATCTCTTCAACTTCATTTATTTTCCCTATCTCAAGTAGCGACATGTTGGGACGTACAAACTTAAACCAAAATTCAAAGAAACTATCAGTTATTTCATAGCGTACAAGCTTTGTTGAAACCTTTTTCTTCCCTACAGGTCTTATTCTAGATATCAGTCCTAACTCTTTTTCTAATACACGAAGATGGTGGCCAATAGCTTCTGACGGTAATCCTACAAAGTCTGATATTTCCTTTCGAGTTGTTTTACCGCGAGCCATAGCCTCAAATATAGAGAAATATGTCTCTTCTCTTGGCCTTAACTCCATAGTTATCAAGGTTTCTGGTTCCTGGTATAGAGGAGAACCCGGTTCTAACACAATTTTTCTCAACGTTTTGACCGTGTCTTGTGAAAAATTTTCTGAGGCTAATCTAAGATACCATGGAGTACCACCTAGAAGAGAATACAATTCAATAAGCGTTTCTTCGTTGCAATTTGGAAAGAATTCTCTAACTGAAAAATAACTTAATGGTCGGACACGTATTCTTTTAGTTACTCTACCGTAAAGAGGGCCTGCATAGTTTGCAAGTTTTTCCATGAGTCCAACAATAGATCCTACAAGAATTAACATAAGTTTTGATTTGTCTCGGTATTCGTCTATTAAAGCTTGCAGAATGACGGGAACGTCAGGATTAACCGCAGCAAGTCTCTGAAACTCGTCGAAAATCACCACTATACGTCGCTTAACAGACTCTTCAAACAATTTCTTCAAAATCTCTTCCCACGAAGGATAGCCTACGAAAGACAGTCCAAGAGCAGAAATATCCTCCGCAACCTTAGCTCTAGCATAAAGATCAGTGGACGGAAGCACATAAGTATAAACAACGTCACGCTTACCTTCCATAAACTTTCTGACTAGAAAAGTCTTTCCAAGCCTCCGCCTACCCAATATTAACACAAGTTCTAATCTTCCACTTAAATACGCTTCACTTAACAGGTTCAAAGCAGTTTTCCTATCATAGAATTCCACTTTACACACCAAATATATCTATAACAACTATAATTATAACAATATATCGTCATAACTATATTTTAAACTTACTAGTCTAGAACTAGAATAGAATAGATAAGGGAATTCAAATATGGTAGCACTACCGATTTTAACTAAATTGCCCGACGTCCTAAAAAGTATAGTGTCGTCATCAACTCCAAATGACTAAAGGTAGTATCTATTGTCTAAAAAATTAGAACCTTCGTTAGAGGATACTCGAAATAGTTTAATTGGTAGCTTGATTGTTTTTATGACTATCGCTTCTAAGGCTTATTATATTTTAGTAAAGTTTTTATTATGCTTTTTTATAGTTTTATATGATAAACATGATAGATGAATTTATTTTTAAAATCTTAAGAAAAGTAGGGAAAGATGGAGCAGTTCGGTTTACTGATTTGCTAAATGTGGTAAGTAATCCTAGAACCTTGAGTAGAAAACTTGAATTTCTAATTTCAAAGGGTCTTGTTAAGAATGAGGGTCGCCTATATATGTTGACTGAAAAGGGTGAGATAGTTTTGAAACTTCTTGAAAAACTTACCGCTATAGTTGAAGATTCAGAGTTTTACGTAGTAAACATTGAGAAAATTCCCCATGGAGTTTATAGTAAAATTCTAGAAAGATATTGTAAGATTTTATATGAACATTTTGGAACTAAGCTTCTAGGCGTAGCTCTTTTTGGATCAATAGCTAGAGGAGATTGGAATAAAAATAGTGATATAGATTTACTGGTAATTGTTGAGGAGTGGGATAAAAAACCTGTGTGGGAAAGGATTAGAGAACTTCTGAAGCTGAAAAAGAAGCTTAGGGAAACCGAAGAATATAAATGGGCTATAAGAAAGGGATATTTCCCAATAATACAACATTATCCATTAAGCCGTAAAGAAGCCTTAGAATTTCATAGAATTTACATAGATATGTGTCTAGATGGAATTATTCTTTATGAACGAGAGAAATTTCTCACAAAAATCATAGAGAAAGCACGCCAAAAACTTTTACTTCACGGAGCAAAAAGAATAACCATCCCAGGAAAGGGCTACTATTGGATTTTAGCCGACCTAAAAGCGGGGGAGGTCATCGAGTTTTGAAAACCATTGAAATAGCTGTAGCTGGAATAAAAAGAGCTGGAAGATGGCTTCAAGGAGCAAAAAGAGCCTTAGAAGACAAAAGATGGGATGATGTAGTCTACTGTTCCCAAATGGCAGTCGAGCAAGCTACGAAATCCATCCTAATTTCACTAGCCATAGATTTTCCCAGAGAACACGATATCAGCGAGGTTTTCATTCAATTAGCTCAGAGAAAAGATCTACCAAAATGGTTTAGGGACCAAGTTGACTCAATAAGCAACATTATAGCTGAGTTAGCAGAACTAAGAGGACTAGCAGGCTACGGCTTCGAAAAAGGTATAAATGCAGAATATTTCAAAGATTATGCCCCAGAAGCATATAGCAAAGCTGAAAAAACATACAAATCATGTATAAATCTACTTAAAGAATTATTTAAAGTAAATATTACAACGTAACAACACATAACTTCCTAAATGACCAAAACTAAATATCCTTGTAGACATAAAGAAGTGAAGCAAGGCATCACACACCAATCATAGCTAATAAAACAATAACTGAAGATTTCAATTCCTTTCTTATTATTTGTGTAACAAGAAATTCACAATTTTAGTTTAACTAAGCTGTTTTTGACTTAGAGACGAGCTACACCTAGCTAGATTACAAATTTTGTGGGCTACACTATTTGGCAATTAACGACCTTAAAACTCTTAGATTTTCTTTGTATTCTCTTTCTCCTCCGGGAGTTTCAAGTATCATTGGAAGATTTTCAAATCGTTTATCATTTACAATAAATCTGAAAGCGTCAAGACCTATGAGACCTTTGCCTATGTGTTCGTGACGATCAACTCTACTCCCAAGTTCTTTCTTAGAATCATTTAAATGCAAAACTTTAAGCTTCTCTAAACCAACTATTTCATCAAATTGGTCAAAAGTCTCCTCGTAAGCTTCACGCATCCTTATATCATATCCAGCTGCAAAAACATGCGCTGTATCAAAACATGCACCAACCCGCTTCTTCTCATCAACCAAATCAATAATCTCCGCAATATGCTCAAACCTATAACCAACATTAGTACCCTGACCAGCAGTCGTCTCCACAAGAAAAACTAACTTATA
>JAEOSG010000298.1 GCA_016840485.1 Candidatus Baldrarchaeota archaeon | reverse complement strand
CTCCTGATTTGTTTGGCAAAAAAATTATCCAATGTTAATTGTGTTGCCATTATGTAATCAGTTTTATATTCCTTGAAACTCCTAGTTGTTTCAGATCCGTGATTGCTCTGAAAGAAACCCCTCAACACCCACTCACCTAAAAAGTGAAAAAACACTTAAGGAGTAACGGTTTGGCGGGTATGTGAAGTTTGCGAGCGTAAAGTGAGCAAATTTGAACGGAGCGATAGCGAAGCCGGATATGCACCTGTTAGACCCCGTTAGGGGCGAGCCACGATAGTGGCGAAGCGTTGGGCTCGGCGGAATCATCATGGATTATCCCCTCTCAATAGTTTTTCTAGAAACTCCTTTGCCTCTTTCCAATCTGGTGCAAGTTCAGTAGCTTTCCTAGCATTTGCTATTATAGATTTCTTTAACAGTTTTCTTTTTTTGCTCTCTATTTTCCACAAAGCTTCCATTTTCGTTACATAATGCATCAGCCAAAGCCCTTTCATGTAATAGAATACAGCTTCCTTGGGATTAAGCTCTATGCATTTTTCAAGAATTTCCGTAGCTTTTATTTTATCTCCTTTACTATGGTAATCGGATGCTATGCTGTAAAAATAAGCTGATTTCGTATAATTATCTACATTTTCAAAAAGAATTCTAGTTTTTTCCTTTCCTGTAATTTCTTCTAAAATTTTTCTAACATGTCTAATTATTTCGGTATAGATTTCAAAATCTCTAAACGGAGGTGTTTTAACCAGAGTTTGATCCTTAAACTTTAGTTCTGGATATCTATGATAAGTCTTTATTTTATCTCTCCATCTGGTAGCCGTCTTTAATATCATATTAGCCAAAATCTTGGCTTTATCATTATTTTCTTTACTTCGTTCTGAGAGTAATAATTTAGCTGCTGTATAACAAAGTTCACAAAAGTAGACGGCATCAGCCGGTGAAGTTATGCATTTTTCCATATCTTTAATTTCTTTCAGTAATTGCTCAATGATTATTTTTTTCTGTCCATGCAACTGAGAAAGTTGGATAAGCGAACGCAATCTGCCATATTCAGCTGAATAATTTACCCAGCAATCGTAATATTCAAACAATAGTTCAAGTTGTTTTTCAGTTGGGTCATGAAGCTTATGTAACAGATCCATTACTCTTTTGAATGCAGAATGTAGATCTAACCTTTCATTAATATCTGAGAGCAACATATTCTTGATTAGATTTTCTATTTCTTCCTTTAATTCTATGTTTTTAAGCTTGATATCTTCACTTGCTTTCTCAGACCATTTCTTCCAAACTCTATCATGTTTGTATTTTTGAGGGAACCCCTTTTTTGGTTCTGGCCAAACATCTGAGGTTTTTACTCCTATAGGATGTTTACCAGTAAGGAGTTCATACAAAATAACACCTACTGCAAATACATCTACTTTAGAAAAATCAATCTTTTCCTTAATCTCTCCTTTCTTCTCTAACTCACTTTTCATTTTCCATTGTTCTGGAGCCATATAGGGTTTTGTGCCGTATGGTTTTCCAAGCTCTCTCCACGCATTAGCAGAGCCAAAATCTCCAATCCTGACTCGCCATTTGAGCGATTGATCAACATTTTGTCGAGGCCATCCAGCAAATTTTTTACTTAGGTCTTCTAGTAAAATGTTTTCTGGTTTTAAATCTTGATGAGATTCTATACTTTTACCCCTTGCAAAAATTAATCCTTTAAGTATTTGTGAAGTGATTACTAAAGCTTCTACGGGTTTTAAGCTTTCGTGATCATTTAAATAGTCTCTAAGAGTTTTTTCACAGAAGGGCATACAAATTAAAGGCTTATTTCCGATATTGGTAATGTAAAATGGGGTTAAAATCAATATATGACCTTTTACATTAAACCATACCTTTGTTTCTCTTATGAACGCATCTAGTTTATTTTTATCGAATTCGTCTTTTGTGGTTTTGTATGCGATATATTTTGGACTAGCTTGCTGTTCTACTATAAATACAATCCCATATGTTCCTCTCTTTCTTTCTATTATTTCACCTTTTAAGTGAATACTTAACATTTTTTCTTCAATTTCATTTCTTTCCATACTAATCACCGAGCCCAATGTCGCCTAACTTGTTTATTTCTAAACTGGTTCAGATATACATCCAAATTGGAGGTATATGCGAACTAGTTCGTATATACCTCCCATGGATGAGACTCGACTCTCATAGAGCACCACCTCCCTTTTGTTCTAAGATGCTATCTAAAGGACTTCTAATAGCTGAAAGGTTTTTGGTCGAGACATGGGTATAGACTTCTGTTGTTTTGCTACTCTTATGTCCCAAAATCTCTTGGATATATCGAAGGTCAACCCCACTTTCCAATAGATGCGTAGCAAAGCTGTGCCTCAAAGAGTGAACCGAGACCTCCTTTGTTATTCCTGCTTTCTTGCAGGCATTGGTAAAAATCTTCTGGACACTTCTAGAATGAAGGTGTTGATTTGACCTATCACCCGGAAAT
>JAEOSG010000297.1 GCA_016840485.1 Candidatus Baldrarchaeota archaeon | reverse complement strand
TAACAAAGCTGAAACCATTAACCATAGTGTTCCCAGCCCACCCAAGAACACAAAAACAGCTACAAAAATTCAAACTCCACAAGAAAATTCAAAAACAAAAGCACCTAAAACTAATAAAACCAACAGGCTACCATGAAACACTAAAACTAATAAAAAACGCAACACTCATCCTAACAGACTCAGGCGGAATGCAAAAAGAAGCCTTCTGGCTAAAAACACCGTGCATAACCCTACGCAAAAACACAGAATGGATAGAAACCACACAGCTAAAAGCCAACCACCTAACAGGAACCAACCCACAAAAAATAATCAAAACAGCCAAGAAAGTCATAAAAAACGAAGAAGAAATAAGAAAAAAACTAGAAAAAATACCAAACCCCTTCGGAGATGGGAAAGCCTCAACGAAAATAATACAAGCTATCAAAGCACATGGAAATGAAGTAACCTGAACATTTCGTTAAATCTTCTTTCCACCAGCGCGCAGCTAGAAGTACGAAGCGAAACTTACCACTTCTGTATATTTTCTCTTAATTTATTGATGAAGCATCTTTGCTAATGGCTTCTGCATATATAACTTCCATTTCCTATGATATTTCATAAAAAGTTCGTCACCAGTTATCTTCCACAAATAGGCCATTTGATTGATATGTAAATTATGATAACCCCAGCTGGCTACAAGTTTCAACCTGTCATAGTACGTCCAAGAGCCCGTGTCATATTCATCTATATGCGTTTTCAATTCACTAATTCCTTTATCAAATAGCATCTTTGCTGTATTATGCTTAGTCAATGCAAAAAGTTCGTAGATCCCTTCAAGAGCAAATATATGCCCGTTCAAGACGTAAGAAGGAATAGAAGATGGACTCGCATACTCCTCATACCAATATCCCCCATCACTCTCATCAACCTGTAATACCCCCCCTTCCTCAACCGATGATGTAAACGCCTTTAACGCATCAAATGCAAGTTTGATGAACTCTTCATTCCCAGTTTCCTTATACGCCAAAACAAACACTTTAATTCCCAAACCCTGC
This sequence comes from Candidatus Baldrarchaeota archaeon, assembly GCA_016840485.1. Taxonomy (GTDB): domain Archaea; phylum Asgardarchaeota; class Baldrarchaeia; order Baldrarchaeales; family DXJG01; genus DXJG01. The sequence goes on along the minus strand of JAEOSG010000297.1, from coordinate 1,455 downwards.
GCCATGCCCGAAACCCATGGAGGCCTTAAATTATATAATTTCCATGGAAAATTATACTCCCAAACCGAGAAAACACCTTTGTCGGACAGATTTTTAGCCAGCCAGTCCACACAGTTCCAAAAATAATTTTTATTTCCATCTTGATAGTATTTCAGAGCGTAATTGCAAACTGTAACCGGATTTCTTTGCGGTCCAACATCCCTATAATAAACAACGGGGACACCTAATTCGTCTATACTGATAACATATTGAGGTGCTCTAAACACCTTGCGATATACTTTCCGAACCCCAGCTAACAAAGCCCTTTTACGAGACTGTATCAGCAGAGATTTCTTAAAATGCATTTTCATTTACCACACCCTTTTCTGATATTTGATAGTACTCGATACTAAATCAAAGTATCAAAAGATTCCAATAAATATTTCTTATCTGCATTGAACCAATCTTATACTATGCTTTAGCTGAAGCTAGAACGGGAGCGAAAAATACTAGAAGCCATAAGACTTACCTGACAATTAAATTAAACATCTCATAAATCTTCTTTTCACAATAATCCTCCCAAGTTCTACGCGAAGAAGAAGGAACTTCACCATTCAAAGCCTTTATAATACCCTCAGCCATTTCTTTTTCATCAACTAACAAATACTGCCTCGACTCAGCAATCCCACAAGCAACTATAGGCTTCCCAAAAAACATATACTCAGAAATTTTAGTAACCCCTTCCTCATTGTAAAAATGAGAATACGGAACCTTATGCCTTGGTACAATACAAATATCAGCAGCGTTAATGAAATTTGGAATCTCCTCATGGGGTCGCCAACCAAATAACCTGACGTTACTCGGAAACCTCTCTCTACACCTCTCTAATAATGGATAAAGAGGACCATCACCGACAATCCAAAACACAGTATCAGTCTTTTCCAAAACTCTGGCTACAATATTGCAAAGCATATCTGCACCTTCCACACGAGACAGCCTACCAACAAACAGGACCACTTTTTTATCGCTACAAACACCATGTCTTTTCCGAAACTCCGCCCGAGAAACAGTAACTCTAAAAGTCTTTAAAGGATAGTTCGGGATCACAAAAACTGGCTTGCCGTAGCGCTTAACTCTCGCAACAAGCCTGCTAGTCGTCAACGTAATTACCTCAGCATACTTCAACGCAATATCTTCAATAACTGCACTCAAACGAGCCCAAGGTCCACTACCAAACTCTTGCTTAATTTGAAGCGCCCAAGGAGAACGATACTCCAGAATATAACGTCCCCTTCTTAACGCAACTGGAAGAGCAAATATATCCGGACAGTTTGCAACCCAAAAAACATCTGCCTTAACAAACATGATCTGCAAAATAACAGCCAAATAATTAATAATTCCAACAAATAGACGACCTATTTTACGCCCACGCCAAACAAATCTCACCTTGGGAACCATAACATCAAATTCAATACC
>JAEOSG010000296.1 GCA_016840485.1 Candidatus Baldrarchaeota archaeon | reverse complement strand
TATCGCCGAAAGCTTCGGGTCTGTTAATATGCGTGTAATCTTCTCCTCTTCTCCACTCTTAACCATTATTCAACATCAACCTTTTCAAGTTCTTTCTCTTTGTATAGTGTATTTCACTTAAAAGATTTAACCTATATTACGATTTATGACTTATTATAAAACATTATAGCTTAGAGTTGCAGACGCTATTTTCACTTTTGACATATCACCCATCATTTTTTATCAGTTTCGTCTTTTACCAAGCTAAATTCAGAACTGCAAATAGAGCCATAAGGCTAATATACTTCACGGTCTAAAAATGGCGAGAGATGGTATAAAATGAAAATTAAAATTGGTCGTAAAACTTTAAAATTGCTGTCAATTGGCGCCATAATCGGGATACTCGTCACCTTAAGTCTAGTCTATGCGCAACTAATTTTCTTAAGACATCCAACGGGAATAGAAGGAAACACAACAATAATACGCGTTTACCGCAGCATCAGATATTTATACGGAGGAGAGGAGAAAGTAACAGTCTACTACTTGGATGTCCAACACAGAATTTATCCTGATTCCATAGAAGTTCCAGCGAACTCCATCGTATATCTGACTCTGGACTTTACTGTTAATTTTGGTACTTCCGGCGACTGGAATGTTACACCTTCAGATTGGACGGAACTTACTGTTGACATGCCTCGCATGCCTTCTAACTGCTCTATCGAAAGCGTTTTGTATTTCAATTCTTTCTCTGACAATCGCGAGTTTTGGGCTACAATAACATTTAATAACTGGTTAAACGATGAACCCTGGAATGTTGGTAGGCCTCTCGTAAAAATTCTTGGCTTATACTTGGGAATAGCTGATGAAGTGGGGGCTAACATTGGCACGCCTGAAGTTGACGTTTTTGTAGAGACACATATTACAATAAGCACTCCATAGCCAAAACGTCTCCTAAAATCGAGGGAAAACAAAATGAATAAAAATTCAAAGATTGCATTGCTACTTATCAGTTTAACGCTACTAATACATTTTCCTCTCCTCGTCAAAAATCCACTAGCATTTGCAGTTGATGGAATTCCCGATCCACCGTCAATTGAATCTTGCGACATCTTCGGCAACAAGGTTGATAATTTTACCCTAAGTGATGCCGTATATTTGAATGGAAGCAATCTGGAGCCAGGCGGTCTTTACTACGTCTACATAGTAGTGGACTATCCTAATTGGACGATTTCTGAGACTCACATCTCAGATCTTGATGTTGTTGAAGGACCAATAATCATCGATGTTGATCCTAGTGGCAACATCGAAAACCAACCGGTGCTAATATGGCAATTGTTAACAGAAGGTTATTATGATATTTTCGCAGATTCTCAAACTGACGGTTTAACAGGATATTATGATGAATATGACGCAATTGATAATATGGATGTAGACGATGCTGGGCTCTTCGTCATTCCAGAAAAGATACTTGCCACAATTCCATTCTTGTTCGCTTATTCGCTTGTTTTATTACTCAAGCAAAGAAAGTCGAATGGAACAATAAAGAAAAATGGTAAGTTGCAAAGTTACTGATTTGTCCAATCTAGTAGTCTTTTCTCTCCCTCAATTTTTTTAATGTCTGTTATGTCTTGTGTAACCTCCATAGTTCCCAAATATTTCCCATTCCTATCCCTAACGGCAAAGTATCTTATGTGCACAAGACGATTGTTTACTGCAATCCAAAACTCCGCCACATCCTTCTCACCCTTTCTAAAGGACTCCAAAATCCTATTAACTATGTGAATGCTCTTCTGCGGATGGCACATCTGCACTTTTCTGCCAATAATAGCCTTTGTCCTAACAAAAACCCGTTTTTCAGCCTTGTTAAAATATTTAACCCGGTCATCCTTGTCCACAAAAGTTATGTCCACAGGAAGCGTATCCAACAAAGCCTCAAGCTCTTCCTTCGAAAGAGAACCCGTCTCAAAACTTAAAACTCCTTCCGACAAAGCTTCAGCCTTCTTCTCCTTATCTAAAATTTTAGGGGTATCTCTCCAACTCATATTTGTACACCTTAAATCGCGAATATTACAATTGTAATAAAGTATATTTATGCCTTTCTACAAACTACACACAGGAAGAAACATAAAATGATAATTCCATGTGAAATCGTAGTTAAATGCGTTCTACCCTCAGTCCGCGCCATGATAGCAAAAGAACTCATGACAAAACACAACCTAAACCAAGTCCAAGCAGCAAAACTTCTAGGCGTAAGCCAACCAGCTATAAGCCTCTACTACAGAAAACTGCGCGGAAAAGCCCTAGACCTAGAAGAAGATAAAGAAATAACCACGCTAATAGAGAATCTGGCCAACCAACTAGCTAAAGGCAACCTATCTAACAAGGAATTCATCATCTTTTTCTGTGAAATATGCAGAACAATAAGAACAAAGGGGCTGATGTGTGAAGTGCACAAAGCCTTTGACCCCACTATAGACATAGAAAAATGCGACTTGTGCAAGACAACAAACGCGCT
>JAEOSG010000097.1 GCA_016840485.1 Candidatus Baldrarchaeota archaeon | reverse complement strand
CTAACATATTCAAAAAAGTTGAATATGGTTCTCTATTCCATTTTAATTTATTCCATAACCATAACTTAACTTGTTTGTATCCTTCATCTATTTTTGTTTTAAATTCAATTAGTTCCTCTTTGGGAAGTTCGCATAGAAGATCAATTAGATGTGAGAACTTTTCTGTTTTTGTTGTCATTCTTATTTTTGTAGATTCTTTAACTTCCGTAGTTAAATATTCTTTTAATACTTTGTCTAAGATTTTGTTAAATTCGTTTACACCAAACCTGTTTATAAATCCTAAAATGATTTTACTGTCGTTTGTGTTGAAACTTGTCGATACTCCTTCTTTTAAGTCTTCTTCGCCTATTCTTGTTCTCATTTTAAGTGCATGGAGTTGACGGGTAGTTAATCTACGAAGAAGTTGTTCCACATTTTGTGAAGCATTTTCCACATGTAAACCTCCACTTGGTAACCCAAACCTAGTCTTTCAACGAATACCTTAGAAGTGGAGGAACATATACTTAAGAGTTTTTAATATCATTAATGTACTGAGGGAAGTTATTAATAAATAGGTTGATATGGTATGGTGATTGAGAGAGACCTTTGTGCTAAGTGTAAAGGTTCTCGTAGGCTCTGCGGTAGGCCTAAGTGTCCGATTTTGGTTAGAATAACTGCTCTTAAATCTCTTAGCCCGAAATTAGGAAATGTTGATAATTTATTTGGTTCTTCACCTCCAAGTGTTCTTGTTGGAGAGTGGGGGTATCCTAGAATAAGGCTTGGTGGGCTTGTGCCTCCTGAAGTTGGTGTTAGAGCTTCGTTTTTTGATAACCCTGTGGAATGGATTGAGAGAAAGGTTAGCTTAGATGAAATTATTAAGCTTAGGTCTTCTCTTGTTTACTCGAGATTCTCTGCACATATTAAAGCTCCCAGGAGAAATGAATTGAAATTTTTGGAGAATACACAGGAACTTGCTATGGCTGCTAAACCCACTGATGTTGAAGTTTATTTTCTTAAGCCTCCACGTTTTAAATTAAATTTTGACGGTATTATAACTCCTGTTGGTATTTTGGCGCCAATAAAAAATATGGAACTTGTTGAAAATCCTCTTGTTCCACGGAAAGTTGAATATTTGGTTAATGATACTGATGTTAAGGCTTCAACTGCAATGTGGGAACTATACAAGGCTGGAACTCCTGTTTATCACATTTTTAGAATTTTAAGTGTTGGTTTACTTGGCATTAAGAAGCAGAGAAAACTTGTTCCAACTAGATGGGCTATTACTGCTGTTGATAAAACTATTGGAGACAGGCTTTTAAAACGGGTTAAAACTTTTCCTGAAATTAACCAGTATTTTGTTTTTCACCATGAGTATCTTGGAAACCATTTTGAGCTTATTTTTATTCCTCGAAATTATAGTTTTGAAGTAATTGAAATGTGGATGCCTAGAAGCGTATGGGTCGTAGGAAATAAGCCTAGTATATTTGTTAATTGGGAATTTTGGGATGGAAAGGCAAAACACATGGATGGCGGATATTACGCGATAAGGCTTCCAGTTTTAGAATATCTTTCAAGAATTAGACGGCAGGCAGCTGTAATTGCTATCAGAGAGATAAAGCCGGAGTATTATGCTCCAGTTGGTAATTGGCAAATTCGCGAAAACGTTAAAAAAGCTTTATCAAGCAAACCGGAAACGTTTAATACTTTGCAGGAAGCTTTAAACTCTGTTTCTAAACGTTTAAAAACAGATCCAAATACTTGGATTCCCAGGTCTTATTTACTAAAGTTAATTGAGCGACAAAGAACTTTAACAGCATATTTTAAGTTTTAAGGTCATATCATGCTAAGTTGTAGGGAAATTTAAATATTTTACTGAAGAATTTGGTAATACAAAGATTTGAAAAGCTTAATGTTTAGCAAAAATAAATTTTATATTGTTCTAAGAACAATTTAAAATGGTAGTTACATATGATACTACAGTGTACCTCGGAATACCAGAGATGAAAGATTATGATAAATGAAGTTTACATTTTATTTAATGACGAAAATCCTCTTGTACATGCGGTTCTAAGAAAAGGCAATGTCCTAGATAGTAATGTAATAATGGATCTCCTAGAAGTAGCTAGGAAAAACAATTTTAAGTTACAAGCTGTAACTATTCAAGACAAACAAATTATTTTTAAAAAAATGGGTAATTTTGTGGCAATTATAGTTGCCGATGAATTGGACGATAAAAAAATCTTAGAACATTATGCAGAAAGAATTTTAAAACTATTTTCAGCGAAATACGGGCCCAATCTAGAACATTGGGATGGAGACGTTAGCACGTTCAGCGAGTTCATAAAATCTGTTGAAAAAGTAGTTCTTTCACCAAAAGGTGCTGTAAAAATAGTTTTTGTGGGAAGCCCTGGAGTTGGTAAGACAACTCTCATTAAGCTTCTGAGTGGAGAAGAAAATTTAGCGGGCAGATATATTCCGACCCTTGTAACTGATGTTAGGAAAATGACTGAAGTTTTAACTATCGATGGGGAATTTGATGTTTTTGTATGGGATATCCCTGGCCAAGCTGTTTTCAAAGAACTGTGGAAATTATATCTAAAAGATGCTGATTTAATCGTTGTCGTAACGGATAGCACTAAGGAAGACTTACCGAGAGTACAGAGATTGTTAGAAGAAATAGAGAAGAAATACGCAAATGTTAAGGATAAAGCAGCTGTAATTGTTATCGCTAATAAGCAGGATCTTCCGGGTGCTCTAAAACCTGAAGAAGTAGAAAATGCATTAAATATGAAGACTTACGGCTCAGTTGCTATCGATAAGAGTTATCGCCCAAAAATTATGCAAGTACTTGCTAATACAGTAAAGGAAATTGCAAATAAGAAGTTGAAAGCAGCTGAAGAAAAAATAGGTGAAACAAAGAAATCAGATGAAATACTTCAAATAATTAGAGATGTTAGAGATGAGCTCATAAAGTATCTTCCAATTAACGACCCCATATTTATCAATATCGATTATTGGATAAAGTACCTAGCTAAAATAGGAGAAGTCAACGAAGAAGATTATCAGAGATTAGTTGGCGATATTAAATGCTGGCGGAAAACGCTTGAAAAAGAAATAGAGAAATACCATGTAAGTGTTAGACCACCATCATAATTCTCCTTAAAAATTCTACAACAACAAGTAAAATATCAAAGAAAAGACTTAACAAAAAACTAACCGTGATTAGGGGCATTAGCGGTATAGCTATTGTCACCCAAACCTTCTTAAAACCAGCTTTATCAAGCTTTGAAAGTAGTTCTTCTCTGTCTTTAACATCTTCTATCTTAAACGAGGCTTCCCTTAAACATATTTTATCCTCTTTTACTTCAAGTAGTGGAACATAGAAGGGGTTCTGTTTGACTTTGTTTATGTCTACCGGCATTCCGCCAATAATTAACATGCATTTTTGAAAAGGAGAAAGGTTTAATTGCGAAAAGTATAATTCTTCTCCTTTTAATAATCTAATCAAATTTGAGATCATGATAATTAGCATAACTATTACAAGCAGGAAAAGCATGTTTGTAAGTGTTGGAAGAGCTATGGTAAGGGTTTTAAATAGCCAGGGATATTTTCCTGGGGCCATGGATGGAACTTGTGGGAAAAATGCTGCTATGCATATGAAGGCGGGTAACTCTGCTTCGCCTATCAGTTTAAGTAAGACTAAGAGTAGAACTATTGTCCCAGGGATTGCAACAGCAACAAACTCCATGAATAGGAACTCACCTAAAGGCATAAAGCGGTATCGAAGTCTAGCTAGGATAACGCCTATTGTTCCCATAAGTATCCAAGTTAGGTCGTGTACGGTTCTTGTCTTGAAATCTTGTATTGAAGCTATTACTAGAAAAATAAAACATGTAAGGATAGATATTACCTCAAGGGTTTCTGTGGCTAAGATGTTTACTTCCATTTTAGGGGCACCTTAGACTTTGCCGGCTGTTGTTATACGGAGTCCAAGCGGCGTTATCTCGTACGGAACAATGTACGGTATTTCTTCGTTAACTCCCTTCACTTTTAGTACTGAAAGCAGAAGTTTTTCTTTGGATAATATTAGATTAAACACATTATCCGCGTAGTGATAAATTAGTTCAGCTATTTTAGATGGTACAACTGTTTCTAAAAAGCTTAAAATGCAAATCGAAGAATGTTTCCTTACTTTTGATTTAAGCGAAAGTAGTAGTTTTATTATTTTTTCTTCGATGTTTTTAGGAGTGTTAACGAAAAAATAAGTTAGAGAATCTACAATTACACAGGAACCTTGTTCTACGTGTGGGAAAACATAGAACTCGAAGACGCTTTCAATATCTGTTAAAACACTATCTAGAATGTTTTCTGTTTCTTCTCCTGACAACAACCGATAGACGTCAACAAACGTCCATTTATTTTGATTTTGAAAGTTTTCAACACGCACATTAAGAACTTTAAGCATCTCAGAAAGCTCAGATGGTGACTTATCTATTGCAACATACACCGTATTTTTTCCTGTAGTTTTAATATAGGAGAGACCTATTTTTCCAATAAAGGCATAGTAAGCTGTTCCAGGTCTAAACGAGATGGATGTTACTGAAGCTTCGGGTATCCCTTTGATTCTTCCATCAAGAGGTGGATGGCCGGTCGGTATTATCATTTAATAACACCTACAAGTATTTTATGCATACATCGTAATTTTAATTGACTTAAATTTCTTTATTACACATAATAATTGGTTTGATTCACTATTTACATTATTGATCAACTTTTATTTAATAGTTAATTTTTTATAATATTTACTACAAAACTTAGTAATAATAGTTACCATAACAAATACTCTAACGAGTACACAAATATAAATTTAATGATAACAAGAGAAGTGCAAACGCTTAATTAGCTGCCCACTACCCAAATTGGTGACTTAAATTGGACGACTTAGAAAAAGACGAAGTAATTAAAGATAAAATTGTTGCGCCTCTTATTACTGAATATGTAAATATAGATCCGAGCGTTTTTATTAGCGAATATGGAGCCCATACAGATAAACTTGCTGTTGTTGCCAAAGCCGAGTCTGGAGAGGTATTATATCAAAGTTCTATTGCACCTCTTTTGATAGATAAGGAGAATTTCTTTGAGCACGTATCCAACATGGCAAGTTATCTAGACATAAAAGTATATGCTGCAATACACACGTTTCTTGACAAGTTATTCTATAAAAAATTTAAGGCTGTTAGTTTAGATGCCGAAAAACCGCCTATTCCAGATGTCGGTTTTGTATGTCCAAATAGGAAAGGTTATTGGAAGTATTTAGCGGAAATACTTGTAGAAGTTACTAAGCTTCAAATATCTGGGATACTTTTGCTTGACTTTAGATATCCTTGGAGAAGCTATTGTTTTTGCACAGAATGCATTAAAGATTTTAGAACCAGAGAAAATCTTCCAGTATATTTTCATTACGGATTATTAGAGGAGGAATCAGATACGTATGAGAAGTGGTTAAGGTGGCGAAGTGAAATTTTATACAATGCATTAGAAAGCTTGATTAGCCGCATGAACGGTTTAGGAAAAGAAATTCCAATAATTTTGGAAGTTATTGTAGATCCAATTTCCAAGATGTCGGAAGGTGTTTTTGAATATTTTGGCCAAGACTTGAGAAAACTCTCTAATTTAGTGAATGGTTTCCTCTTGAACATTTGTCCTTATAGTACGCTTAATGGGGACAATATGAATGAGGAAGCCTTTAAAACTGTTTTATCAATAAACAAACCAATGTATATGCTTTATAATAAAAAACTGAATAAATCTGACTTTAATATCCTTAAAAATATAGCTAAAATTGTAGATGCTAAAAATATCTTCATCAATATAACTCAAATCGTAAGTTAGCAATAATAAGGAGGTTATTGTGTTGAAGAACATGTATAGTTTCGGAATTCCCGAACTTGATGAAGCTTTGGGCGGCGGTCTTGAAGATGGAAGTGTAGCAATTCTTGAGGATGAAATGGGAGTTTTCTCAGACATACTTTTATCGTATTTCATTGCAAGAGGACTTAGAAGAGGAGATGACGTAATAGTTTTGTTAACAGAACATCCGATCCAGTATTACATAAATATGATTAATATTTTAGGTGTAAGAGCCGATGTTGCAATGGAAGTAGGAAAACTTGTATTTATAGATGCCTTCCTAAGCCCATTTACCGTTGGCAGGTCACTTCATAGAACTAAGTTTGCAATAAGAAATGTTGGTAGTCTAAGCGATATAAGGCAAACCTTGCAGGCTGCAATACAGTCTTTAGGTGAAACTAATAGAATTCGAATCGTTATCGATTCTCTTTCACAGTTTTTACCGCCAATGACTCAGAGCCCACAACCCGCTGCAATATTTCTACAGCAACAGCACGTTGAAAGAAATGAAAGAGGAGGAGTTCTCCTAGGACTAGTCCACGGAGATGGACATTCATTACACATTGTTAGAAGCATTGAATACATAGCGGATATAGTGTTAAGAATGCGGTTTTCTGAAACGGATAAAAATAAGAAAGAAATTTATCTTCAGGTTTTAAAGACAAACGATCCTTTGCTTTTCGAGAAATTGCAACATAAGATGTTTATATGTTCATATAAGCAGAATAGGTTACTTATACATGAGAAAGATAAAATAGTTATTTAGTTGGGTGAAAAAATTGAGCGAAAGAGCAACATTCCTAAAAATTTTAAGCAATATAAAGGACTTTAAAAATTCTGCTATTAAACAGCTGTCACTTAGGCTATCTGAGATTATTCATGGGTTTTTAGCTGAAGCTAAGCCATCTTTCTCTTATAATGAAGTTAACACTCTTGCAGAGGACCTGAAAAGTGAAGTTCTAAAATATTTTAGCAATGTATACGAAGAACTGTTAAATGACGCCATATCATTTATTAAAACGGAATTAGAAAGGTCTACTAGGCCTTCCGAGACTATAGAACTTGCAGAAAAGGTAAAACAATTGAACAATGTCATAAAGACGTTAGAAGATTTACTTTCCAATACGTTGGGAATAAAGGTGGAAGAAGGTGAACTTGTAGATAAGGTTAGAGAACTTTTAGAATCAAGCAGCAAAACAGAAGAATTGAAGAACATTTTGAAAGAAAAGGAGAAACTACTGGGTGATTTGCAGAAAGAAGTCGATGATTTAAAGAAACATTTAGTTAATTTAGAGGAAGAACTTAACTCTACGAAAAGAGAGAAAGAAAAATTAGAAGAGGAAAAGAAATCTCTAAGTGAGGAAATATCAGGTTTAAAAGAAAAAATAGCTGAAAAAGATGAAGAAATAAAAAGGTTGAAAACCACAAATGAAGAATTGACCTCTGAAATGGAAAAACTAAAAAATGAACTTGCAAAAACAACAGAAGATTACGAGAAAATGAAAGAAAAATTCGAGGAGGAGAGAGATTCATTAAGTAAGAAAATTTCTGATTTAGAGAGAGAATTATTTGAAAAGAAGGAAGAAGTAAAGAGATTGGAAAAGACGATACAGGATTTAAGTTCTAGTGGAGATACGCTTCAGAAAGAGTTATTAAGGCTTAAGGACGAGTTAGCTGAAAAAGATTTGCAAATAAAGAAATTAGAAAGAGAACTAGCTGAAAAGGACGCTGAAATAATGAGACTAAAAACCACAAATGAAGAATTGGTTTCTGAACTTGAAAAGCTAAAGGATGAATTCGTAAAGGTGACAAAGGACTATGAACGCATGAAAGAAAAAATACAGCAATTAAGTGAGAACAGAGAACGACTGTTATCACTTTTCGATAAGCTGAGTAAGCAGTTTTCTTCAAGCCCTGAATTGCGATTGCTTTCATTTTTAATGAATTTGAAGTCCCCATTGACTATTGAGGGAATAAGCAAGTCGCTTGGAATCAGATTAGATGTGGTTAAAGAAAGTTTGAAAGTACTTGAAGAATTAAAACTTGTGAAAATAGAAAACGATAAAGTAATTTTAACACTTTAACGTCCACATTTAAACGAATTTAAGAAAGGTGGTGGATATGGATCGCTATATTAAGCTGGGAATTAGCGAATTGGATGATATACTCCCTCTCATACCAAGAGGCTATTCATTTCTTCTTTATGGTCCTTCTGGAACGGGGAAAACCATATTTGGCCTCCAATTTATGTGCGATGGCATAAAAAAATTTGATGAAAGAGGCGCATATTTTGTTTTAAAAGAATTCCCTAATGATTTAAGGTTTAAGGCGATTTCCTTGGGTTTTGACATTTCCAGAATGGAAAAGGAAGGTATGTTGATTATAGTTGACTGTTTTTCTAAAAGTATACCTATTAAATCTTCTGAGACATTTGTTTCAGATAATACTGTCAATGGTATTTTAAGAGCATTGAAAAAAATTGTTGAAAACGTTGGTAGCATCGATAGAGTTGTAATAGATCCTATTTCAGTTATATTTGAGAAAGAGAAAGTTGGAGAGATTTCAAAATTATTAGCAGTGTTCAGCCAGTTAAAGATAACAAGTTTTTTGATTTCTAACGAAGAACATGCAAAGAAATTAGAGCATTTTTGCCCTGGAGTATTTGAGATGACATTAGAAAATCGAGATGATGAAACCGAATATTCACTCATTATTAAAAAAATCGAGGGAATAAGACAACAAACTCCCATTCGTTTTCCTTATAGAATCGTAAGAGGGCGTGGAATTCACATTTTAAAATCCAGCGAAAACATGTAAACTTAACATATGAATAGGTGGCAAGCACTATGGAAGAAGAAAAAGTATTGGATTATTTGACTGAACGAAAAATAGCTTTTCCAAGCGAAATATCAAGCAATGTATCAATTTCACCAAGTCACATTAAAATATTACTTTCGAGCTTATCAAACATAGGTTTAATTAAAACTATTTCTGTAGGGGAAGGCCTTTACGTTCTGCCTGAAATGGCAAATATTTTGCGGAAAACCTCTTTGGGGAAAGACATAGTTAAAGATTTAGTTCAGAATGTGACAAACATCAAGGATGCAGCTTTAAAGACAGAAAATGTCCTTAAAAACGATTTGAACACTTGTCTTAGCAAAACAGGCGAAGAGTTATCTTCAGAAGTTGCATCAGTTGTTAGGAAGGTTGTTGAAAAACCCGTCATTGAAATGTTTGACCGGCTTGTATACGAGCTGTCGAAAAGTGTCGCACTTCACGAAAAGAGGGTCTTATCTGAATTAAAGGTACTAGAGGCTCCTATAAAGGTACTTTCGAGTCAGGTAGAAAAATCATCTAAAGAGATAAATGTAAAACTTGAAAATAAGATTAATGGTTGCTCAAAGAAAATATCTTCACAATTGCCTCAATTTAAAGAACAATTAAAAGAACTTTTAAATCAAAAGATAGCAGATGCATTTAAAAAAGAAGAAGCGTATAGACTCGTTTCTTTTGAGCGAATTGAAAAAAGTGAAACGAAAATTAGAAATATAATATTGGAAGTTGGACAGATATTAGAGAAGATACTTGTAATTTTTGGAAAAACTCTTGAGGAACTTAAGTTTTCAATGATTAAGAGTGTTAAAGAAATTTTTTCTACCCTATTTAAACAATCTGCAGAACAACGCTCAGGAATTATAATTGAAGAAAATATGAAGAAAATAG
>JAEOSG010000096.1 GCA_016840485.1 Candidatus Baldrarchaeota archaeon | reverse complement strand
ACATGTGTATAAGAGACAGATTTTAAGCTGTTATCCCAAGGAAAGTAATCGTGCATTAATGGAGACAATGAGTGTACTAAGAGACATCAGTACGGCACCTATTGCTGGTGTTAATAGTATTCCGACTCCGTAGAGGATACCTGCGGCAAGGGGAATTGCAAGAGCATTGTAACCTGTTGCCCAAAGCAGGTTTTGAATCATTTTCTTGTAGGTTGCTTTTGCAAGACCAATAATTGCAACTACATCTCTAGAGTCGTTGCGAACCAAGATTATGTCTGCTGTTTCTATGGCTACATCGGTGCCAGCTCCAATTGCGATTCCTATATCTGCTTGTGCTAAGGCAGGAGCATCGTTTATTCCGTCTCCAACCATTGCTACTATGAGACCACGCTCCTGTATTTTTCGAATAGCTGTCGCTTTTTCATGGGGTAACACTTCAGCAAAATAGTCATCTAGACCTAATTCTTCTGCTACCCATTTTGCAACATATTTATTGTCTCCAGTAAGCATCATACATTTTAGTCCCATTTCTTTCAGTTTCTTGATAGCTTCTCTCGATTCTTTACGTACAATATCTGCCAATGCTATCGCTCCAATTACCTGGTTATTTTCTAAAACAAATACGACAGTCTTTCCTTGCTTGAAAACTTTTTCAACTCTACCATCATCGACTTCTATATTAATCTCCTTTAAATAACTTGGACTAACAACTTTCACGATCTTTCCTTCTACTTCTCCTTCTATACCTCTCCCTGTAATAGCTTTAAAATCGGTTACTTCTTTAAGTGACAAATTTCTTTCTTGAGCTTTTTTAACAATTCCTAGTGCAATTGGATGTTCGGAACGTAATTCTAGGGAAGCTGCAAGACTTAAAACTTCATTCTCATCTTTACTGGAAAGGGGAATAATATCTGTTACACCAAATCTACCTTCGGTTAGTGTTCCAGTTTTATCGAAAACAACTGCTTGCAGGTTTCTGGCTCGTTCAAAGGCGCTACGTTCTCTGATAAGTAAACCGTTTTTAGCAGCCAATGATGTTGAAACTGCTACAGCTAATGGAATTGCAAGGCCTAATGCATGAGGACATGCAATTACCATTACAGTAACGGCGCGTTCCAATGCGAAAGCAATATCTTTTCCTATTAAGACCCACGTTAAGACTGTGACTGTTCCGCCTCCTAAGGCAATTATTGTTAACCAGAACGCAGCTCTATTTGCTAAATCTTGAGTTTTTGAACAGGTTTGCTGTGCTTCTCTAACAAGTTCAATTACTTGTGAAAGATATGTTTCGGCGCCGGTTTTCTGAACTTCAACAATTATTGATCCTTCATTATTTATTGAACCGCCGATGACAGTATCTTCTTCACCCTTTTCAACGGGTTTTGATTCTCCAGTTAACATACTTTCATCGACAGTTGTATGTCCTTGAATTACTATGCCATCTACAGGTATTTTTTCTCCAGGTTTAACTAGTACGCGGTCGCCAGGCTTCACTTTCTCAATTGGTACATCTATTGTTGAACCGTCTTCCATGAGAAGATGAGCTTCTGACGGCATTAATTTAACCATTTCTTCCAGTGCTTTGGATGCCCCTAGTACGGATCGCATTTCAATCCAATGGCCGAGAAGCATAATATCAATTAGTGTTGCTAACTCCCAAAAGAAGACTTTCCCTGGTAGTCCGAAGACAACAATGCTACTATATGCGTAAGCAGTGGTGATTGCAACTGCAATTAAGGTCATCATTCCCGGATTTTTCTTACGTAGTTCGTTGATCATTCCTTTGATAAAGGGTAATCCGCCATACAGATATATGATGCTTGAAAGAAAGAAGAGTAGGTAGATGTCGCCAGTAAATCTTATCTGTATTCCTATCAGGGATTGTATCATTGGTGAAAGAAGAAGTATCGGAATTGTTAAGATAAGCGAAATCCAGAATTTTTTCTTAAATTCTTCAACCATATGTACGTGATGTTCAAGGTGCGCATGTGGTTTTGGCTGAGTTGAAATTTCATCATACTTATGTAGATGACGTTCATGACTCATACTATCTTTTTTAGGAAGTTTTTCATACACTTCCCACCCTCCTATGCAAATTTAAGTTAATAAACAAAATTTGCTTCAAAGACTATTTAAAGTTTTTAATTTTCCTGTTCAATTAATTTATTAGTAAGCTTGAAGAAAGTAGAAAAATATATGATGTAATTGTTTCAGTTTAAACTGTATTTTGTGATTATTCCCTTTAGTTTGTCGAAGGATATGTTACCTCCACTTAGAACTAGTGCCACCTTTTTTCCTTTTATTTGTTCTTTTATTTTTAGGGCTGCTGCTGTTGCTGCTGCACCAGCTCCTTCAGCTACTTGATGAATCGTTTGAAGTAATAATATTATTGCTTTAGCTATTTCCTCATCCTCCACAAGAATCATATCGTCTAAATATTTCCACATTATGTCCAATGTTAGTTCGAAAGGTGCTCTTGTGGCTAAGCCTTCTGCAAAAGTCTTTACTTCCTCCATTTTCACGATTTTTCTGTTTTTCCACGAAAGGTATACTGCTGGTGCTCCACTTGATTGAACTCCAATGACCTTTATTTCCGGGTTTACTGTTTTAGCTACGATACATGCTGCTGAGGCCCCACTTCCCCCGCCAACTGGAACAATTATTACATCTACATCCGGTAAGTCTTCAAGTATTTCTAAGTATAGTGTTCCTACACCCGCTATTAAGTACGGCTCATTTCCTGAATGTATGTATCGATAACCTTCCTTAACAGCTTCTTTCTCGGTCCATTCTTTTGCTTCATCGTAATCTTTTCCACGGAAAACCACTTTGGCGCCTAAATCTTTTATGGCTTGAACTTTAAATGGATTAGCTCCTTCAGGCATAACTATCGTTGCATCTACATCGAAAAGTGAAGCTGCATAAGCAACTGATAAACCGTGATTCCCAGTTGAAACAGCAATAACACCCTTACGTTTCTCTTCCTCAGATAACTTTGAAACTAGATTAACCCCTCCTCTAACTTTAAATGCTCCAGTAATCTGAGCATTCTCGCACTTAACATATGCATCGCATCCAAGTATTCTTGAAAGCTGCTTAGAATATAACAACGGAGTTCTGATAAGATACTTAGAAACAATTTTTTTAGCGTCAAGTACATCCTTAAAAGTTGGAATAAAGTACATCAACACACCTCCATACTCCCAAAACTGTATAAAATATAGATACCAACCCTTAAGAAATATTATCTTAAAGTAGCTGAAAAATATTCCACTTTCAATTATCCAGATCGTGTCTACTAGGCATTGACCGATTTAATGATTGCAAAATGGTGAATTTAAGGAATAGGTATTTGTAGCGAGTGCCAGAAATAGTTTCCTGATCCGACATATTCATATAGGGAGGATCTCAGTGCATCAAAAGCATAATGGTGATATGTTTTGCTTTCTGCCTCTGCATGAATATCTACAATTATTTGTTGTCCAGATTGTAAGCCAAGAATGTCCATGGGTACACGAAGTACTACGTAATTTGTTCCTGGTCCACCTTTATACTCAACGGGCATCTGATCTGCAGTTCTAAAGGCTTCTTCCTCATCTGTAACGCTACGCACATTATATTTCATAATTGCGTCGACGTGTTGTTCGTCTGTCAGTGAACTCCAGAAGACATAAAAACCAACGAGTGCATCATATCCGCACCAACCTGCGCTATCGTTGCCGTCTGTGTCCATAAGTATACAAACGGTTATTTTAGTTACTGGATCTTCTTTTTTAACTGGTATTTCTCCTAGAAACTCAAATTTTATATATAAATAGCCTTGATCAGTTCCAAAACTAACCTTTGTTATGTTAACTGGCGGATAATTAACCGGCTCTGGAGGTGTGTCCTCAACTTGAGTAGCTTCTTCATCGGTTTCATCAATTATATGAAGAGTTAAGATATTTTCGATTTCTTCATCTGAAAGCGGGATTATATATTTATTTTGACTAGCTGAGAACATTCGTGCGGCATAGATACCTACTACAACTATTAAGACTAGAAAAACTGTTGCAAGTATCTTTTTGTTCAAATAATACACCTTTATAGCTTCTATTATTAGATTCCCATAAAACTTAGTTTTAATTATGACTGAAATGTTTAATTATTTTATCGACGTGACGTTGTAGAAACGTAAAAGCTTACTAGTTAAATTAAAATACAGTTAATAGTCCTTTGGTGAAATAGATTTCTTGTTCATGTTGATTTGTAAAGTTTTAGGCCGTATTTTTCTAGTCTAGCAAAATGTTTTTTATTTAGTGTCCATAATGGTAAATTATGTGTTATTGCTGTTGCTCCTATCAAAAGGTCTCTCTCATCTATTGTTGCTCCTTTCTTTCTCAATTTAAACCAGATTTCGCTCATTTTAATTAATATTTCGTTATTAACCCATAAAATGGTTAGGCTTTCTTCGATCTTCTCCTTTTCTTTTTTAAGATCCTTGTTTAAATATTTTAATCCTCTCAGATATTCGTATAATGTTATAAAGCTTATACGTGGATCAATAAACTCAATGATTTGGCTTAGCCTTTTTTCCTTTATGAGTTCTATGAGGACATCTGTATCTAGAATAACTCCTCTGGCTTCTTGAGTTTCCATTTTAATTTTTCCCTCTTTATTACATCTTCTAAGATTTTCAGCTCTTCTTTAGTGAAAGACTTCTCTAATTTCTTTGCAGCTTCAATTTTTTTAAGCCTCACATATTCTTTCAATAAATTCATTAAGAACTCATCCCAGCTCTTATTTTTCTTAAATTTTTCAAGTTTTTCCTTAACTTCTCTTTTTATTGTGATGGACGTATATTTAGACATGCTTTCACCAATTATTTAATTGATCAATTTATATTTAAGACTTTGGAAAACAGATGGATATTTGGTAAATTGCGTCTCAAATCTTGTATTCACAAATTTACGCACAGTTAAAAAGATTATTGTCTATTAAGTTTCTAATAGGTTTTTTGTTAATGAAATGTAGCCGTTTACTGCTTTATGTATGTCTTTTATTGAAATGTGTTCATTTGGTTGGTGTGCTAAATATTCATTTCCAGGGCCAAACCCTATGGTTGGAATCCCCTTTTCCCCGGCTGTATATGAACCATCTGTTCCAAATCGCCATATCATTATTTCCGGTGATAAACCTGTTTCTTCTAATGCTTTAATCGACTTTTTTACTAGGGGGTCCTCTTTATCGAGTACCCATTTGTAGAAGAATCTTTCTGCCTTTAGAGTATAGCCAGTATAACATTTTAACTTTGTTTCTATAATCTTATATTTTACATCGTCTTTTGATAATTTATCTGAAATAGAGTCTAGAATTTTCTGTGTTTCTCGAAGGATTTCTTCCTTTGTTGATAATACTGATAGATATTCTTCTATCTAAAAATATTCTACACTTATCTGGAATTATAGGGCCTTCTGGTGGCTCTGAAACTATTTTGGTTAAAGCTAAGGTTTCTTTTCCTAAAACAGGGTGTTCCGGCATTTCTTTATTAATATTTTTTAAAAATTGTAAAAGCGGTAGTGCTTTGAAAACCGCATTATCGCCTAACTCAGGCATGCTGGCGTGACTTGTTTTCCCATATACAGTGATTTCTATTTCTGCTCGACCCCTATGTCCTATTGCTAAGTTTAGGTTTGTTGGTTCGCCTAAAACTACGATGTCCGGATTTATGTTGTGGTTTTCAACTATGTTTTTCATGGCAATTCCTTCTTGTAACTCCTCGAAAACCACCGCTGTAACAACGATTTTTCCATTTAGCATTTCTTTGTCACGGGCTTTTGCAGCTGCGTAAATCATGCTTGCAAGTGTGCTTTTCATGTCAACTGTAGCACGACCATATAGGTTGCCACCTTCAATTGTTGCACTGTATGGAGGATATTTCCAATTGTTTGGATTACCTTCAGGAACATGATCCATATGACCATTAAAGCAAAGAGTTTTTCCACGTTTACCGTTAATAATTCCAATAACGCTGCCAAGTTCATCGGTAAACACTTCATCGTATTCTAGTTTTTTCATTTCATCGTAGATTTTTTTGCCACTTTTCCTTCCTGTCCGGGCAAGCTGGGTGTTTTTACAAGTGAAATTACAAAATTTAAAACATCAGAGTTTCCATTCAAAAGCTTCCTCCCCTTAGGTATGTACCTTGCATTTTCATCTAATTTTATGCTTACCCAGTATCTTGTGAATAATTAAGTAACATGATGCAACTTTAATGGTGTTGATGTAGTTATTCTTCTACTTCTACGATCATTTCTAGTTCTATGGCGGCTCCGAGAGGCAACGTGTTTGAGCCGAGAGCCAGCCTTGCATGTCTACCCTTTTCGCCGAAAATTTTTACTAAGAGTTCAGAAGCTCCATTGACAACTTTATGTGGTTCCTCAAAGTCGTCTGAGCAATTAACGTAACCTACGACTCTTACAATTTGTTTAACCTTATCTAAGCTTCCGATCATATCTTTTATTATGCTTAGAGCATTTAATACGCAGATTTTAGCTGCTTCGTAGCCTTCTTCGACGCTGAGATTTCGTCCAACCTTCCCTTTATATTTCAATTTCCCTTCGACTACAGGAATTTGTCCAGAAATGAAAATTAGATTTCCAGTTTTTACAGCGGGTATATATGCGGCGACAGGTTTAGGTGGTTTAGGCAAACTTAAACCTAAACTTTCGAGTTTTTCTTCAACACTCATTCAAGTCCCTCACACATATTATTAATAATTAAAATGGTACTTGTAGGATTTAATTGTTCCCCGTCTCGAACTTTAACGTAAAATATAGGTTGAGATGAGTTGTTTATCGAAGTTTCTCAAAAATGAGTAGTAAAACTTAAAGCTAAGGGTTAAAAAAGGGTTGCTTAGACCTTTGGGAAAGGTGGATTAAAGTGGCGAAACTTAATGTTAAAACACTCTCTTTAATAGCTATAATGGCTGCGCTTAGCAATGTTCTATCGTTCTTTAGAATAGTTATCCCTGGACCAGTTCCAGTAGTGTTTCAAATAGTTCAATTTCCCTACTTACTTCTAGCGGTGGGGCTCGGTCCGTTGGAAGGAGCAATAACGGGAGCCATAGGCTCATTAATCATGGCATACAATATTTGGTCTTTTGGAGGCGCTGGACCATTTATACCTATTGGAAACGCTATACTAGCAGGAGTAACGGGAATAGTTGCAAAGAAGCTCAGGGTAATGGAGAGAAAACTCAGTTTTTGGCCAGTGTTGTGCGCAGTAATCGGTGAAATTGTTGAAGCCCCGTATATCGTTTTAACAATTGTTTTCTGGGCTGTAGTTGTCGGTGGGGCACCATTTCAATTAACTCTGGTGGTTATTGCGTTGCAAATCGTTGGAAAAGCCTTCCTAGAAGTAATAATCTCGGCAATAATAGTATCATTAATACTAAACGTCGAGTACGTAAAGGAAATGCTGATAAACATTAAAAAATAATGTGCATTGAAACATAGAGCCAGATGCTGTTCAAAATTGCTATTCTATTTTATTTCAATTAGTTTAACTTCCAAGTTTTCATGAGTTTGCTTCCATATTCTTTAAATTGAGTCTTAGCTAAGTTTCAAGTAGTTACTCACTTAATAAAATATGTTTAGAAGGGATGGATGTCCCATGAATGACATTGAACACTTTTACAGGGTGATTGAGGGTAGAAGGACCGTTAGACAATTCAAGGATAAAAGTGTTGAAAAAGAGGTTTTATTGAGGTTAATTAGAGCAGCTATATGGGCTCCATCGGCTCATAATGCTCAACCATGGCACTTCATAATAATAAGGGATGGGAAGATGAAGGAGAAGCTTGCAGTAAGTATGGGTGAAAAATTTAGGGAAGATCTTTTAGCTAATGGTTTTTCGAAAGAAGAGAGTGAGGAAAGAGTTAAAACTTCCATTAAAAGAATGGTTAGTGCACCAGTTTTAATAATTGCTTGTTTGACCATGCGTGATATGGATAAGTACCCCGATGAGAGGAGGCAAAAAGCGGAGTATGTAATGGCTGTTCAAAGTGTTGCGGCGGCAATTCAAAACTTGTTGTTAGCTGCGCATATTGAGGGTTTAGGTGCATGTTGGAGATGTGCCCCTCTCTTCGCAAAGGACATAGTTAGGAAGGTTTTAAATATCCCAGAGGATGTAGAACCTCAAGCATTAATAGAAGTGGGCTACCCAGACGAGAAGCCTTCACCTCCACCGAGAAAACCTATTGAAGAAGTTTTGCATTGGGAGGGTTGGTAATGATAACCACGTTAGCTGGAGGAGTAGGTGCTGCAAGATTTCTACAAGGACTAGTTCACGTTGTTCCACCTGAAGAAATTGTTACAATAGTTAATACGGGAGATGACATAGAATTTTATGGTTTACATATTTCTCCTGACGTTGACATAGTTACCTACACCCTTGCTGGAATTGTTGATGAAGAAAAGGGTTGGGGGATACGCGGGGACACCTTCAATTGCTTAGAAATGCTTAGAAAATATGGTTATGAAACGTGGTTTATGCTTGGAGACAAAGACTTAGCAACCCATATCCATAGAACATTACTGTTAAAAAGCGGATTAAAGCTTTCAGAAGTGACAGAAAAAATTCGAAAAGCCCTAGGAGTTAAGGTAAAAATTATCCCAATGACAGATGACAAAGTACAGACGAAAATTGTTACTAATGTCGGTGAAATGCATTTTCAAGAATATTTGGTTAAAAGAAAGGCGCAAGACCCTGTTTTAGATGTGAAGTTTGAAGGAATAGAAAGAGCTGAACCAGCTCCAGGAGTAATTGAAGCAATATTAAATGCTGATGGAATTATTATATGTCCAAGCAACCCCATTGTAAGTATAGGCCCCATTCTCTCTATTAAAGGTGTAAAAGAAGCCTTGAAGAAAACTAAAGCGAAAATCGTAGCTATCAGCCCCATTGTTAGAGGAGCCCCAATAAAGGGACCCGCAGACAAGTTAATGCAAGGCTTAGGCATCGAGGTCTCAGCCCTAGGAATAGCAAAAATCTACAAAGACTTCCTTGACACACTCGTTATTGACAACGTTGATAGAGACTTAAAACCTAAAATAGAAGAAATTGGAATAAAAGTACACGTAACAGATACCATAATGAGAACATTAGAAAGTAAAATTAAACTTGCAAAAGAAACTTTTAAGCTTTTAGAGCTGTAGTAACACCATTTGATGCACCGTAATGATTTATGTTTCAATTTTTAAATTATTAACACTATTTTAAAATTTAACAACTTAAAAAATAAAAGTTTTAGGTAAAAATTACCAGCATCCGAAGTATATTCCTGCTGGTACCTTAAACTCGTAGTTTCCATAAGTATACTGGTATTTACTAACCCTAACATATATCCGCTCCCAAATATCGTACCCCGCAGGGTAATCACCATGGTTCTGTAGACCGCCATTTACGTAGCGTGTGGCTGTTTCACCCCATGAGAGGGATATGCAAAGCCCTTTTACTACTGGTTCGATGAAAGATGGTAAACCTGCAAACTGCGCAGCCAATGAGCCAACAGGAATACCTATTTCAAAATCATTCTCATACACATCATAGTAATTAAATATTT
>JAEOSG010000095.1 GCA_016840485.1 Candidatus Baldrarchaeota archaeon | reverse complement strand
AGCACTCTTAAGGTGCTTAAGGTTTTAGGTGTAAGAAATATTGTAGTTGTTGATCCTTATGATTTAATTTCTGAAAATGTGATAAGTGACCTTCAAAATATTGTAGTTGAGTCTGTTAATGTGCTTGGCTCCTTATCGGAAGTTATTTCCTTTATATATTCTCTGAGTGGGGAAAGGGATGTTGTTTTGACTGTTCCTAATGGAAACTTTTTCATTCCAGCTGCTTTATTAGCGTCCTATCATGGAGTGCCAGTGTTGTCTTTTAATGGTTTGGGTAAAAGGGTTGTTAATTTGGCAGAAGCCACTTGGGGGCGTTTATGGTATTCACATGATTCTTGGCTTGAAAAATTCAAGGCTCCACATTTTTATTGGATGAACGAACTGTCTAATGCATTTTTTGATTGGATTGAAGAGATCACAGGTGATTCAATAAGTTATGTGGTTACTGTTGCTTCCATTGAAGATGTGATGGTGACTTTTGAAAGGGCAATAGTAGGTGGAGTGATGTCTGGTAGAATTCCTGGGTATTCGGCTGAAGAAGATGTGATATTTGTAGATAGGTCGATTCTTTATCCTGCATTGATTGGTGCTAACCCAAATTACGATAAGGTACTGGATACTCTTGTTGCTTACCAGTGTGGTTGGTGGATACTTACTAATTTTGGTGAAAATGTTACTGTGGATGATGCTCTTCTAACAAGTTCAACGAAGCATCAGATGTTATACCATATCGGTGAATATGAAGTCTATGATGCTTTGAATGAGGGAGTTGCTTTATGGTATTATGCGGATCATGGAGGACAGGGATACACTTGGTGGAATTATAAGCCTTTTGGACCTGGAGTACTAGGAATTTGCTATAACGATACGGGTTGGCGAGCTTATGAAGTAAATGGCTCTGCGGATAACCCGGATACAGATGGTGATGGCATGGTTAACCCTTGGGACATGATTGTCGACGATGTGTGGGGTACTGAGTTGGATGAGAATCTTGAAAATGTTCATTCTGCTGTATGTGTGTTTATGGCATGTTTAGTTGGCTCGTCTCAAATTCCCGTAATCTTGATGAGACATGGAGCTTTAGCGGTAACTGCAGACATAAGAACACTGTATTTTGGTTGTGGTTATGCTTCTGCCTTATTTGTTAAGAAATTATACTCTGGTAAGACTTTTGGTGAAGCGTTGCTGAAAGCTATAAATGAAACTAGTTACAATTACTATGCGGGTTATGTTTCTAAGATAATAAACTTTGATAGCTATATTAGGTGTCCTGTTTTTGGTGGAGTCTCGGTGCAATATGTTCTTTACGGGGATCCTAAGCTGGTTTTAGTTGATCCTACCGAATGGAGTGAGCCAGATGCTAGAAACCCGTTGGATGTTTTTCTTGCAAGCGGACATGTTATGGGTGGTTTCGAAAGGTCTGTTGATGTGGATTTGACCAGTCCTGTTGTTGGTAGTGTTGTTCACGGCACAGTTAGTATTAGATGGGAGATTGATGCGGAAAATACAGTGATCGATGATGTTGTTCTTTCAATAGATGGAAAAAAGATCGATGTTATGGGTCAAACATCTTATTTGTGGGACACTACTAAAGTTAGCGATGGTAATCATACAATTTCTATAACTGTGAGAGATGCTATTGATAATGTAGATACTGCAGTAATATGGGTGATTGTTAATAATACGGTTCCATCTGTGCAGATACTTTCACCAACTAATAATTCTGAGGTGTCAGGCGTAGTAAGGATTTCATGGAGCAGCAAGGGAGAAATAAAACAAACTCTGTTGATTATTGATGATATTGTTTATGATGTTACCAGCTTAACAAGTTTTGATTGGAATTCGACCATCTTAAATGACGGTATACATAAAATAACTGTTACAGTTGTTGATGTTGCTGGAGATCAAAGCAGTGATACAGTGTTTGTTATAACTAAGAATATTAGACCAGTAATTGAAAAAGTAAAAGCTGAAACTTATCGTGTGGGTATTATCACCGGTGGTATTGTTGGTCTTGCTGTCGGTATAGCGACACCCATTATTCTAAGGAAGAGAAGTTAACCTAGATTTAAAAGTTAAAATAGAGGATTATATTGAGAAGTTAAAAGTAAGTTTGGGTCTTAAGTAAGTCGTTGAAAGCTTAGAGGTTCTGAAAGGAATAAATGTTTTATATATGTGATATGCTTTATTTGAGTTTGAGTATTGATGAAAGGAAGTGCGGTTTTATGAGTGGGGAAGGTTATCCTGGTGTTCGTGAAGCGTTGAGAATGTATAGGGAAGGTGGGCATGGCTTGCTGATTAGGAAGGCTGCTGAAAGATTGAAGGAATTTGGGTGTAGGATACTTTGCTGTGATGGTTTTCCAGAGTTGAGGGATGTGAGTGATGATGAGCTTAGGTTTAAAATTGCAAAATTGTTAGTAATTGAGTAATTATTATAATTTGTGGTGAGAACTAAGAAAGTAGGGGATGTGTTCGATTTCATTTAGTTTGCTGGTTAACTTTCTCTGGAATATTTTTGGATGCTTGTTTGATCGTTGACATTTTATTCTTTTACTAGGGTTGTTTTGACTTTTTCGGCTTCTGTTTCAGCTATTTTTAGGGAAATTTGGTTTATGAGGTTGTTTATTTCTTTTACTAATGGGTGTTCTCTGTTTAATTTATACATTGTTGCTCTTCCTATTTTTCTTGAAACTTTAACTATTCCGAGTTCTTCTAGGTCCTTAAAATTTTTGTAGAGTGTTTGTTTGCTCATGCCTAGCTCTTTGGCTAATTCTTCTTTGCTGAAATCGAAGTAGGGGTTTGTTAGGAAGATGTCTATTATTTTAAGCTTTGGGGAACTACCAAAAACTTTTATTAAAAGCGAAATTCCAGTATTCTTGTACAAAACTTTTTTACTCATGGTTGCCACAAGGTTTAGCTTTTATTATACATGTATCTGTATGGGAAAGTATGTTGGATATGTATTTATATTTTTACTTTGAAAGTACTATAAGTGTACTATGATGTTGAGCGATCTTCAAGTTAAGGCGGCTATACTTGAATTTTTGTTGAAGAAGGGTAGGTGGGGTTCCCATTACTTTCCAATTGAAACTTTGATAAGATGGTTAAGTAAGAAGGTTGAGGGAGATGGTAAACGTGTTAGGAAATGCATCAAAGAGCTTATTGATAAAGGATATATCTTACTTCATAAGAAGGGGAGAACTGTTTCTTTAAATCCTTCTAAAAGCAGAGAGATTTTGGAATTTGTTGAAAAAGTTTGGGGGTTTTGATCAACTAGGATAGAGCTTGGGTTAAATTGACTAATTTTCTTTGGTTAGCCACCTTTCTTAATTCAACTTTAAGTTTAGTTGCTTCGCTTAAGTTGTTTTCTTTCATCGCCTTTATATTATGCTTTAAACTACCTATTGGTTATCTTTGTGGTAGCTTTATCCTTTATGCTTATACTTTATTCCGCAGGTTCTAAGAAAATTTATCTAGGTTTTAAAGAGGGCGGTAAGTTATTTAAAATGGCGTTTCTGATGTTGTTAAAGGCGTTATCGAGTAGGTGTTTTTAGTATTTTGGAAAACATATATTCTGGTCAGATAATAGATTATGAGGTTTTAGCTGGCCACCAATTCCATGAATCTTGTCGAGATCTTGTTAAAAGGTATCTGTGTTGGCTAATTCGGTTTCGTATATTGTTAGAGTGGGAGGTAAATGTATTTTTGTTTTTAGAGCTTTTTCTATTGATGTTGCTATTTCGTTTTTAACTACCTTTCTATACCTGTGATGGTAGCGTCCATTATGAATGTTAGATAGCAGTCTGGTGTCACGAAGGCTTTCCTCCTTTGGTTTAGCTTAGTTTTCTGTGGATTTAAAATGGTGTTGAGGATGCGGTGAGAAGTGAGCTTATGTTGGATCTTAGACCGTTGTTTTATGAGGTTTTAGTTGAAGCGGAGGTTGTTTCTGGTTCTAATCCCCTTAAAGTTATGTCTAAAGTTGGGAACAAATTTGGATTGATGAGTAGGTTGGTTGAGATGTCTGGAGTGAGATTAGATCTTTTTGGTGTTAGGTTGTGTGAGTCTGGTAGGGGTCCTGATGGTGTTGAATGGTTAGATGTTGAGGTGAATCCGTTTGTTAGTAGGGCTGGGAAGGCATATTATGTTTCAATTGTTTTTAGGCGGCCGTCTGGAGAAGATGTACTAATGTTTGCAAGAAGAGTGTTAACGTTCATTAATAGTTTGATAAGTGGTATTGAATCTTACTCTCAAAAATGAGGTATTTTGCTTTGATTATGTTGTTGTGGTTACATTTCAAGAAATCATGGAAGAAGAGTGGTAGAACTGTATTTGAAAAGCTGTAATTACATGATTTTAATTTTGCTTAGAAAAACTAATTTAGGTTTGGTTTTTGTTTTTTAGTTTGTAGAATTTGCTTTTTCCTATTTGTCGTGTTTCTTCGATTTTTCCGGTTGCTAGTAGGTATACTAGGTATGTTCTTATGGTTGTTCTTGTTAGGCCTGTTTTTTCGGCTATTTCTTTTAGTGTTAGGTCTCTGTTGGTGTTTTTGAAGCATTCTAGGATTTTTTCAACTATTTTTTGGTTGATGCTCATGTTGTTCACCATGATGCGTTACCGTAAATGTTTTAAATAACTTGTTTTCTATAATTAGCATTGAAGATAATTATTAAAGGTTAATATCGATGGTTATCGACAAGATATATCTATGGGTGGAAAAAGAAGACAAAGAGCAGGAATATCTTTGCAAGGTTAAAACTAGGGTAACTAAAAACTATAATTCGATTTTAATCGACTTTGATAAAGAAAATCAAATGTTTATGTTTCAGATTGGAGATGAAAGCGTTCTTCTGGAATGGGGAGAGTTTAGAGAATTAACAGAGACCATTGGACAATTTCTACAAGACGTTGCAAAGAGATATTTGAGGAAACAGAAGATATAATAGCTGCTTTATTTTTGATTTCCCTTTTAGTTATGTTATAATTCAGAAGTTGAAAAAACTATGTTAGATAGAAGTAGTTTTTGTGTTGGTTTTAAATGTTTGTTTCGAGAAAGAGAGATATTATGTTTCTTGGCTTTTTGTAGTTCGTTGTGTAAGATTGATTTTATTTTTGATTTTTAAAATGTTGGGATTTGTGGCTAGGATTTTATGTTTTTGTCTTTTGGTTTTTAGTCTGTATTTGGGGTTTTAGGTTATTTTGGGTTGTGAAGATAGGATTTCTTGGATGGCGTTTTGCCAGTCCCTTATTTTGTATGGTGGTGCTCTGCGATATCCGAGGTTTGCAAGTTGCTGGGATATTTGGGAGGCATCTGTTTTCAGGAATTCGTCTATGTATTCAAATCCTGCTTGTTCGAGTTTTTCGAGGGTTTTTGGTCCTAGGCCTTTTATTTTCACTCTACTTAGGAATGTGCGGAGTTTTATTTTCTCTGGTAGTTTTGGTGGTGTTACTGGTGTTTCTTTTAATTCTTCTGTTTCTTTCTTGTGTTCTATGGTGAGTTTGTTTAGGAACAGTAGCATTCCGAGAGCTGCAAGTGCTAGGCGGAGTATATCGTGGAGAATTGTTCCTTCTGCTCTTCTTGCGGACAGGATCAACTGTTCCATATTTCTTACGTTGGTAATCCCAGAGGGAGGTGTAAATATATGTATTTTCCCGTTCATTCTATAATTTTTCAGTAGGGTTTGTTGGTGATCTGTTAGAGGGGGTTGAGAGTAGGAGCCTAGTAATATAAATGCGCCTTCAGCCTTTATTTCTTCTTTTTCTCTTTGTTTAAGGTAGGATATTAGTTGGTCTATTGCTTCGTCTTTGATGGTTGCTCTGGTTTCTGAGTATTCTACTTCGATTCCGAGTCTGAAGTCGTCAGGGAATACTATTTCTCCGTCGATTTTCCTGCTTTTGCCGGGTGATAGGATGGATGGAAAAGTTACATTTTCTAGTTTATCATATTTTAGATGTGGAAAGATTGCGTTTATTTGTGGTAGTAGTTTATCTTTGAATACTCTATCGATCTCTATTCCCATGGAGATTCCGCTGATTTGTATATATGTTTCTTTGAGTGTGTTTTTGATCGTATCATATGATTTTAGTATTTCTATTGTTGTAGTGATGATGTCTCTTGGGAAGCGGGCTTCTTTGGTTGAGTTCTTTATTATTTCAAGAAGGAGTGGGAATGAAGATCGGATGTCGACATTGTAGCATTCTTTGTAGACGTTGATGATTTTTTCGATTAATTGTTTCTTTTCTTGCTCTGTGATGTCTTGGAGGAAGATTTGTGGGGCGTTTTGTAATGCGTTCCAGATTCTGGATATGAAGCCTAGTCCTCGTAGTTTTCTTATTTCCTCTAGTGCTCTACTGGTTGTGCAGAAGACATACAGTTTTGGGATTCTTGTGTTGTTTTGAAAGCCGAGTAGGCGTTCGAAGCATGCGTATATTTTGAGTGCTGATGTTTTATCGGCTATTAGGTCGATTTCGTCCAGTATGATGCAGAGTTTGACGCCGTGGTCTTCGGCGATTTCACATAGCTGGGTTAGGAGTTCTATGGGGGCGTCTGCTTCTTCGGGTTTTAGTTTTGCGTATGTTATGCTGACACCGAAGTTTTCCATCAAATTTCTGATCCTGTTGCGGTATTTTTCTTCTTCTACGTATTGCATGAGTCCAAATGCGATGTCATAGAAGAGTTTAGATATGAAATCGATAGGAGAAGATATTATGTCGAATGAGAGATATATTGGGAGGATTTGGTACAGTGGGTTCTCTTTTATACAGCTCATGAGGTAAAGTGCGGTAAATGTCTTCCCAATTCCTCGTTCTCCTCCTATTATTAGTATTTGGATCGGTATGCCTCCTCTTGAGAAATTTGTGAGTGTATCGTTTATTATTTGTACAGCTTCTTGTCTTCCGGCAAATAAGTATCTTATATGACGGAGGTTTGTTGGTGATGTACCGCTTGCAAGAGCATCCCAAATTTGTTCGAAGTCGTCTTTATCTAAGGACATTGGAGTTCTTCCCCTTTATTGTAATTTCAGGAATGTATATTACAAGAAATCCGGGTTTGTTTGGATCTTTATCTGCTTCTATGAATACGTTTTGTGAAGATTTTTCAAGTATTTGGAAGAATTTCTCTTTGTTTTCTCCGAAGAACTCTTTAAATGTGTTGAGTGCTTTTTCAACTCTTACGGAAATAGTTCCGACGCTGTCGATTCCGAGGAAGTTGCCATCCACGCTCAGGGCGATGAGTGCTGACGTGTATATTTTGATAAAGTCTTCATCGACTTCTCTATCGAGTGTTAGGAGGTTTTTTAGGAGGAGGGCTGCCCCCTTTTCGAATGCGTTTTTGCACGTGAATGTTCCTTGTTTGTTAACTTTCTTGATGAGATTTTTCACCTCATTGAGGACTCTTCCAAAGGGTGTGATTTCTTTGTTTTCACTTATTACGAAAAAGGATTTTAGGAGATTCAAGATGTCGTAGTGCAGGTATTTTATTGGTGGGTTAGGGGTTTTCTTTTTCTTGACATAGGTGTTTAGAAGTTTGTGTAGGTATTGTGATGTTGCCGCATGAGAAATTGCAAACAGCCATCCTGTATTTGAGGTAGGTACGTTTGCGAGGAGATCGGTTACTTTGTATACATAGCTTCTTCTAAATTTGTTGTTTCGTTTTAGGAGGTCGATGCATGAGAGGATTCCTAGCATTCGACTTTTAATTCTAGATGGAAAGTTTATGTCGTAGGCGGTGAAAATGCCAGTTCTGGGGATGATGTTTATAAACTTGGTGAAGGCCGTCCTCACATGGAACACCCGCTAAAGAATAAAATGGTATTAGAGGGGGATATAAGTTTGTTTTATATGAGCGATTTTGAGGTTAATATATGTGTGATCTTGGGCATTTGAAATGAAGAGGCAGTGAGGCCGAGAGTTGTATGATCCAATTGAGTACTTGATATTTCAGGACTAGTCTGCATGTTTTATAACCTTTAATTTAGGTGTTGCTTTTGAAACTTTGGAGTTTTTAATATTTGTCAGCCTTTCGATGTGTGTTTTGTTAAGTGAAGGAGATTAAGGATGTTTCTGGGTGGTGCTGTGGGTTATTAGGTTGGTTAGGTTTATTGTTATGCCTGTGGTTATTTGATTTATTGGGGTTATTTTGTTGATTTTTTCGAATAGTTTTATTAGTTTGTGTGATGCTTCTTGGAATGAGATGGTTTTCGGTGTGATTTCCTCGGTTATGTCTTTAAATTCTGTTAGAGTTTTTAGTATTTGTTCTTTTTCTTTTTTCTTAGGTTTTCTCTTGAATGTTACTTCAGTGTAGCCGAAGAATTCTTCTATGGTGTTGAAATTTTTTAGGAACCAGTTTAATGGTGCGGTTACGAGTGTGAAGCTTATTTTTTCAATTTCCGCTATTTCTTGAATTTTTTCTAGTAGGGGGAATATTTTTTCTTTTTCGTATACTTCTTTTCTAACATAGGTAACGTAGTCGATTAGTTCGCCGCCTATGAAAGTTTTTTCATCGTACCAGAACAGGTCAGGTTTATATTCACTGTCTTCACTTACATTGCATGCAGAAAGAGCTATTTGTTCTATTTGCTTCTTTTTCTTTGCGCTTGGTCTTCTTGAAAAGGTGATAAAAAGGTCGCCGTTTAACTCTGTGATTTCGGATAAAAACTTTTTTAGCAAGGTTATTTTATTTTCGGCGACTGTTTCTTCCTCTTCATATTCTTCTTCGTATTCCTCTTCTTCCTCTTCTTCGAATTCTGGGACTACTTTCATTTCTTTTACGAAGGGGGTTCTTAGGACTTCTAAGTCGTCGACTGATATGCCTGTATATATTGTTAGGCTATATTCTCCGCAGAATTCGCAGAAAATGTCTATTTTAATTTCATTGTCTTCTTCTATTCTGGGTAGAACGGAAAGAATACTGTTGCAAACTGGGCAAAGGAGTTTTTCTCTACCTACACCACCTATATTCATTGGTGGGCCCTCTTAAATACATTTAGTGTGAAATCAAATTTTGCCTACTGCTATTTATATTTTAACAACAGTTACTTTAAACATTAATGCGATATCGGTTATTGGTATGCGTCTTTAAACTGCGAACGTTAACGAATTTAATGTTGGAGTGTGTAGGTATAAGAAAAGAGGGAGGGTACGGGTTATATTTATTAGTGGTTGTGTGGATTATAGGGGTAGGTGTGTTGTTGTTTTGTGTATTATGGCTCTTATATTCTGTTAGTTTCTGAGCATCTCCTGCTAACTTTAATCTTGCTGTGTTTTTGTTCTTTTCTTATCATTTGATTTTGACTTCAACCTTTTTATAGTGCTTGAAGTAAGGAAATGTGATTCTGGGCTGATTCATGTTAGGTTCATATTAACTCGTACTCATGGTTGGAACTTTGGTTCATCGTTAAAAGATTTTGGAAAGAAGTTAACTATGATAAAAGAACTGTTAGATCATGCAAAGCGAGAAGCAGAAACATATTTGATCAGTTATGGGGAAAATCAATTGATCTATTAACTTAAAGTATAGGGGAAGTTTATTTGACTAAGGAAGGGCAGATTGCTGCTAGGGGTGTATTGAAGCTTTATCCAGAATATTTTTAGTTAAATAAATTGAAGTTTTTCTTGATGGGGTGAAGATAGAAATTGAAATTTTGGATCCTTGTTTTTCTTTGAACGTTGTTTTAATGGATCATGAGTATTATTAAACGGGATTATACTAAGTGTGTGGTGAGAGTTGAGGTGGGTGCTGGGTATGGG
>JAEOSG010000295.1 GCA_016840485.1 Candidatus Baldrarchaeota archaeon | reverse complement strand
GTTAAATACTATCCCGATTTCTTATTTACTCTTAAATTGTATTTCGATGATGGAACGATTTTAAAAATCGTTTTTGGAATTGATAGTGGATTTGTAGAGCTAAAAATGGCAAAAACTAAGGAGGTTGATTCTGATGGCACGAATTGAATTTATAGTTCAGTTCGATTCAAAGACAAAGCAAATTAAAAGGATTTGTACATTTTGTGGAAAGGACTGGTACAATTGTGAGAAATGCCCAGACAGAGACATATGCGATGAAATCTACAATGCAATCCTGAACACAAAATATGCTACAAAACTAAGAAAAAAACTAAAAAAAGCTTGATAGATTGAAGAGGGTGATTCTGATGGTTAAGTTGTACGCAGTCGTCATGGAAGATTTGTTCGGACTCATGAAAATCGATTATATTACAGCAAGCAAAAAAGAAGCAATAGAGCATTGTAAACGACACTTGAAAGAGGAGCAGAAGAAACCCACACTTGAGCGTAGAAGGTTTTTCATTTTAGAGCTTGAGGAGGTCGATTCTGATGGCTAAACGGGTTTTCTTGTGCTTATGCGGTTATGAATTTGAAACAGACGGATATCCAATTGAATGTCCGAAATGTGGTCTAATCTTGTTTGAGAGGGGTGATTCTGATGGCAATTAGATGTGAGATGCGAGATTGTAAGTTTAATAAAGAAGGATTTTGTCAAGCAGATGGTGTAGAAATAGGCGAAGATGGACGTTGCTATAGTTATGTCGGAAAAAGAACAGTAACTACAGTATATGGTAAAGTGGAAGGAGAATTCCTGACAATCGATAGCATTAAAACAGTTAACATACTTAATTTGCTGAAAGAGTTTGAAGGTAAAAAAGTTTGGATAATTATTGTTGAAGAGGGTGATTCTGATGGTTAAACTATATGCAGTAATCATGAAGGATTTGTTCGGACTCATGAAAATTCATTATACTACTCTAAGTAAAGATGAAGCAATAAAACGTTGTAAACAATACTTAAAAGAGGAGCAGAAGAAACCTCCACTTGAGCGTAGAAGGTTTTTTGTACTAGAGCTTGAGAAGGTTGATTCTGATGACTAATCGAACATTTATATGTTTATGCGGTTGCGAGTTCGAGATAATAAATACTCTGTTAAATGTGTAGGTGAGACCAAATGAAGGTTGTTAGCGTTGAAGAATTTTTAGAAATGTGGAATAGCACATCATCAATACTCTTATGTCCTAAACTGAAGGGACAATGGGGGCAATGGTTATATCCTATTCCAGAAGACCCTTGCTGGGACGGTGATTGCGGGTGGATTCATTGCCACAACTATAAAAGAGGTTTCGAAGAACATGATAAATTAATAGTTCCTGAAAAACCGTTACCTGATTTGCTAAAAGAACATTTAGAGCGGTGGAAAAAAGAATGTAAAATAGAATACAGACACATTAAGCGTATTGCAAGAGCTAGAGGGATTAAAACGATTTTTGATAAATTTAAACTATAGTATTTTCCACTTTTTTAATCACGTTTATAGCACTTACTAAAGTTATAACTTTCACTCTGTTTTTATTTGCAATTTCTTTTAGACCGACATTGACATTGTAAGCTTTTGAAGTTATGTAGTCTTGCACAGCAAAATGCAACCTAATGAACCCATGCGTAATTGGCATTTTAAACCTTCTACGCTTGACCTTTATTTTACGTGGTTTAGCTAATTTAGACTTAGACTCGTAATATCTTTTCCAGTCTTCCCTCTCTTTTGAAATTAAAATAAAATCAGTAATGTGTGTTTGTATAAACTTATCTTTCTTTTCTTCGAAATCTATATGGCTTATCTTGTAGATTTCTGCCAATTTGTGCAGAAAGTCTACCATACTTACTCTCTATTCTTTATTTTTTTCAAAAGCTCAACCTCATACAAGTATAGTTTAGCATCTTTCGTATTGTTAGTTACTTTGTATAGCGCTACAATCCATTCTTCCAAGCTGTTGAAACCGCTAAATTCCACAAAGTTGCTCAATGAGATGTACTTGTCTTGAACTTTTACTGCCATTCTGCTCAAATAAACTCTACCAACTTTTGTTACGCTTGCTATCGCTACAACCTTGTTAGTTCTTCCATCAATTACTCTTTTTATCCCTTCTCTTACCGCAAATGGTCTTATTGTATAAACTCTGCCTTTGTTGAGTAAGCAATCCAACGGTTCTTTGAGTTTAAACGTAATCCTCAAAGAAGGATAAACCAGAACCATACTATCACCTTATTGTGCTACAAACGTAGTTTAGCATTATCAAAAACTTAACAAAGTTCTTACGAATCCATTGTTTCAGAGATATATCGCATTTTGTTGAAATTTCACCCAAGCTTTTAACGTCTTTTGGAGAAAATATGAAATAAGTCTTATCACCGTTCTTAAGCCTTACAAGGCTTAATCCAAACCTTTCAGCTAATTCGCTTGCCTTTCTTGAATCTATGTATTCTTCTGCAACTTTAACGCTTGCTAAGTCTATTGTAGCTTCGTAGTTTCTCAGCTTTAACACGAAAGGCTTTTC
>JAEOSG010000294.1 GCA_016840485.1 Candidatus Baldrarchaeota archaeon | reverse complement strand
AGATTCACTAGAGCCGCCTGTGTCTCGCCAGTCTTAATCATATCATCTACGATTAAGACGCTGTCCTTCCGCCTTATAGCCTTTTTAGGCAGATAAAGCGTAACTGTTACGCCGGAATCCCTTAGAACAAAGGTTTCGTCTATGAAGGCTCTGACTCCAACCTCCTTTGTTTGTTTGGCGATAACTAAATTTACGCTTAGTGCATTTGCAACCATGGTGGCTAGAGGTATTCCGTCCACAGCTGCCGTTAAAACTTTCGTAACTCTTCTTCCAGCAAAGGTGGCTAGGGCGTGTTGGGCGGCTTGTCGGAGTATGTTATAGTCGCCTATTATGTTAGTATTGTCAAAAAAGCCCTCTTCGTTAAACTGTATTCTTCTTTTGATTTCGCTTTCTAAGCCTACAAGCTTGTTGAGGGTTTCCCACAGCTTGCGGGCTCTTTCAACATTTGGAAGAACATGTCCTTTTGCGTATCTGCTTAGAACTGTAACTGGTAATCCAGTTTTATTTGATAACTCTCTATAGGTATATTTCTTCTTGGCCATTTGTAAAAGCTCTATCGTCATGAGTCTAAGCTTGAGATTTTCGGCATGCGTGCTCATTAGATCACCATATACATTAACAAGTCAAATTTTAAAGTTGCTACTTAATATTTTCAATTCAACCATTTATAATTTCCGTCGAAAATGGAGAGACTTCTAAAAGGAAAAGTTTAATCCCAAATCCAATTTAAAATGAATATAGCTTAACATTATGTTTTTGATAATAAAATATCAAAAATCACCTAACCATGAAGTAGAACAGTAATGTGGCATATCTTTCCAAGGTCTGGGATATAATCCATTGGAATATTACTAAGAATATAATGGGCATCGAAATCACTAGTGCTAGGAAAATCAAAAATCTCCTTCTTAGCCTCCTAACCCGTTCGTTCATTAAGTTATTCCACTTATCCCTACATTCAACACTGCAAAACGTTTTAGTCCCATAACTTACTGTGTAAAAGACTCCTCTCTGATAAATTCTGGTAATAACATTATCACATACAGCTTCATTCTCATTAATTTTCTTTCTACACACAGGGCATGTTGCCACGCGAATAACCCACTAATTATTTATCAATGTGTTATTAAAAATCTGTTTCAAGTTTTTGGTTTGCGTGTTTGTTTGTGTGTGACTGTGAGACTATAAGGTAGGACATAGGATAGGGTTTGGAGGTAAAAATTGCTCCCAAATCCCTCAAACATTCAAATACTCTCTTACTCCACAAGCAAGGCTTAAACAAACAAGCAAATAAAAATAAACTGGCAATAGTTATAAGAATGCGAACAGTATGTCTAAGATGGAAAAGGTTTTTGTGAGAGCTTTTTAAAAGTTCATAGAGGAGAGGAGAAATTTTGAAAGAAACTGTTAGAATTAGAGGTAAAGAGGTTTCGTTGAAATTAATATTAGCTTTAATTATCGTTTTATTCCTAGCTACTGGAATTGTGCTTGCTCTAGTGTCAATAGGAACAGTTCAAATCGGCTACGAGATAACTCCTATGCCTTCACCCCCAACTATTAGTCCTAACCCAATTAGCTTGGATTTAGGCTCAATACCTTCAGGGTCTTCAGGGATAAAGGATTTCGGTACAGTCGCCACACTAGAAGTCCCTGCTGGATACGAGATAACCTTCACTTTGGATACATCAACAATTTCGGACTTCACTGAGTTTTATGTAAACATACAACTCTATAAGCCTGGTGTTGGAAGCTACTTGATTGATCTTTCAGAGGAATTTCCTAGTGAGTCAAGGCTGGTATATGCTGGAACCTATGAGGTTAAAGTTTACGTAACTTACACAGCTAAGAACGTTACAACTGCTACATCTGGCGCTGTAATAATTGACATATCATATCAGGGTGGTTAACAAGATAAACTTCCTAAGCTTCTTTTTCCATTACTCAGGATGGCGTATGAATGGTGCAGGGAGTTAGTAATCGAGTTCAACCAAAACTTAACGCAAAAAGACTTTATTTTCAAGAAAGAATGGTTCTCCTCTAACCGTCTAGGAAAAAGGCGAGTACTTAGCAAAGATAAAACTAAAGAGTTTATAGTTAGGATTTATGGGCTTTGGGAAAGAAAAGTTGCTATTCCGAGAATTAGGCATGGCAAAAAGCAAACAGTTGAAACATTAATTAACGAAGAAGTTCTGCTTATAGCTAAATACTTAAGAAACGAAAAACAAACATGGAGCCCGAATACCTTCTCTCTCTATAGTTTTTCTATGTGATGTGTTGTTGTAGCGAGAGCGGGCGAGGGGAGAGAGAAAGAGAGTGAAACTGAGAGCGAAAGAGAAAGTGAAAGAAAGGGTTTGGGTTTGGGGGAAAAGTTTAATTCTTACTTCGTGAAATGATAGTTGCCATGCTGCCATTAATAGCCTTAATTCTAATATGCATATTTCTAGTGAGTGTAATATCCCTAATCGGTATAGTATTCGTAGTTCTTAGCGAGAAATGGTTTCATAAGGCGCTTCTAATGCTTGTAGGATTTGCCTCTGGAAGCCTTCACGGCGG
>JAEOSG010000293.1 GCA_016840485.1 Candidatus Baldrarchaeota archaeon | reverse complement strand
GAATTCAAACTACGTAAATTTCACTAAACAAGTTTCAAGCTAGTTGTAACCAGCTGCAATATCTATAAATATACCTAAATTCCACAGGAAAATCCGTAATACTCACATTTTATTTTTGCGAAAATTAGAAAAACATTGAAAGCTCCTAAATATTTAAATGCTTAAAAATAAGATAATAACTAATTCTTAATAACCATTTGAATTATAATTATACTAAACTTTAAAGTTTAATATCCGATTTAAGGTCGTTCAAAGAGGAAACTATAGTAATTTCGAACCTAAAACCATAGTACCTTGTAAAAACATGTAACAGATGATGCACGCCCTTCGTTGTGCAAGACATCTTATCTAATTTCTTCAAACAGGTATTTTTCATGTCGTGGATTTTCGCTCATACGTAAATGTCTTCTTAAGTCAGCCTCGCTTCTAAAAGGTTCTTACACACAGGACATGTTTTCATGCCTATGAGACCTGGACACGAATTTGCAGCATTCTTTCGAAGATGAGCCTTAAAAGACGGCTTATCGTCGAAAATTTTCCCACAAAGATTACATCTCAACTTTACTCTTTTTAGATCCTTCATGAACTATACCCCTCCCATAGAATATTAAATAAACATTCATATACAAAACTGGTGCTACACCATACACCAACGCTTAGAGAAAGATGTAAACATAGCTCGCGAACTACCAGAAGAAAAAGAAATAAGAAAACCATTAATAATGCCATAGAAAAATTACCATTTAATCTTCCAATACTGCAAAAATCATCAAATCGAAAAACCTGTTAAAAGATTTAGAGAAGCTACTCAGACCGCTTCAAGAAAAAATGATATTATTTAATCTAATCAAATCAGCAGACACCCAAAAAGAGGACATCGAAACCTTTCAATCTGATTTTAGTAGCAAAATAAGAAAAATCTCACCTGAAACATTTTTCGACGACGTCTTAGGGCACGCTAAACTCCTAAGACTCCTAATATTCCTCGACACACAGCCCAAAAAAGACTATAAAAAGAAACTAAAAGAGGTGGAAAAGAAAACCATAATAGAGGAACTTGAAACAGTTTACCAACAATTCACACAAATAATAGTAAACCAAGAAAGACAATTAAGAATACTACCAACTCAACTAAAATTAGGCATAATCTACCTAAATCAAACAATCCAAAAACTAAATCACATAATCAAAAACATCCAAATGCGGTTGATACAGTTTAAGAAAACAAACACATCCTAAGACTAAAAACGCAGACAAAAGGATACTAGTTGAGGTCGTTAAGCCACCTCATGCCTGTACTTTTATAAGCATTATCACCGAGAAGAAGTATTCATGCTAAAGTCTAAGATTTACATATTTTCATAACCCAAGGGGACTCAAGACTCCCGAGCCAAATGGAGGAGAAAACGTGTGAAAATTATTTTATTAAAGAGCTTGAATTAAATCGCATTTACATTAATAATATCGCAAGATTAATTTATCGATCATTTATGATTAATATCTTGAGAAGTAGGGGGAGGTTAATATGAAACTTCGTGAATGCCTCGAATTTTGTACCCTAGAAGAGTTAAGAGAAATTGCTAGGCTAAGAGGACTACGAGGCTATTCATCTCTCAATAAGGGAGAGCTAATTGAATTTATCGCGCAGAACATTGCTAGAAAAGACGCTACAATGGAGGTTTTAGAAGAAATATCAGATTCCATGAAATTTCTACTGGACATTATCGCTGGTAGCAAGGGATATGAGATACCATACTTTGAATTAAGAGAGAAATTCAAAAAGAAATACAGCGACACAACTTTTTACAAAGCACTCAACTCTCTGAAAAGCCTTGGACTAATTTATGAATACTGGGAGGACGACGAAAGCTTCGTGACAATTCCACTTGAAATTGCCAAATTTATAAAGCCACCCGTAAGGGAAAAGGAGGAAAAGACAAAAGAAGAAAAAATAAGCTCCTTGCAAGATATTTTAAATTACGCTTCCGTAGAGGATCTGAAATATTTATTGGAGGAAGCGGGTTTAAAGAAGAGTGGTAACAAAACAGAATTAATTGACAGAATCATAAATGAGACAGGATATACGCCAGACTATATTCTGTCGTGGCTATTTACAAAGGACGAATTAATTGAAATATGTAGGAAAATGGGCTTATCCTCTACAGGCGATAAAACAACGATAATAAACAAAATACTCGGAGAAATAGGCTTTAAAGAAATCAAAAAACCAAAGAAAATATCAGAAGAAGAAAAAGAAAGAGAAAAACTCTTTAAAGAGGTTTACAAACTCTTAGAAGACTTCTCGCCTTATAAGCCTAGAGATGAGGGCGATATTGAGCGAGAAGTTTTCAGACTCCTTAAATATAGATTTGAAGAACGCGGTATACCAGTAGTTGGCCAAGCCATAGGCGTTGTAAGAGGAAAAACCCGCGTACCCGACATCGTAGTAGGTAAAAGCGTCGCTGTCGAGTTAAAATATATCCGTAGATCC
Source organism: Candidatus Baldrarchaeota archaeon (assembly GCA_016840485.1). Lineage (GTDB taxonomy): Archaea > Asgardarchaeota > Baldrarchaeia > Baldrarchaeales > DXJG01 > DXJG01. Next base: position 80 of record JAEOSG010000293.1, on the reverse strand, counting down.
GCCGACTTCCAGAAAGCCCTTGGACAAGCCGTAGTATATCAGCAATCCCACCCATACGTGATTTTATACTGTTATGACCC
>JAEOSG010000029.1 GCA_016840485.1 Candidatus Baldrarchaeota archaeon | reverse complement strand
CCCCTTCTAAAAGAAGTTTTGGAAAAATATCGTAGGGGAGATTTGTCTCTTGGGCTACTTGGAAAGAGTTTTTCAAGTTTAAGCTGTATTCTTCATCAAAAGGTGAATTATATTCTTTCACCTCCAAAAAAATCGGAAGAAAAACTGACTGTTAAGAAAGTTGAACGTAAGGAAAAAGTTGAAGAGATGTTTCCTGCAATAAGGGTCCCTGGAAGAAAACCTGTACTTGTGGATTTCATTTCAGCTTTTCTAGAAATGGAAACTAAAGATAGAAAAAAGTATATTGAACAACTAAAGGTTTTAGAGGAATATATTAAGAGTACTGTTGGTTTCGATGAACAAAGAGTGAATATAGAAAGACTTCTTATCGAAGTGTATAACAAAATCACCAATCTTTATAGAAAGGGCACGAGAGAGGAGATATCTTTTAAAGAAATAGTGTCCGGGCACAATAAATTGGAAATTATTAGAACTCTTTTATGCCTTTTATATCTTGAGGTAGAGGGTAAAATAAATATTTATCAAAGAGAAGATGGTGAAATCTTTGTCAAACCAGTTTATTAGCTTAAATAGGAAAGCTATCATAGAGGCTCTACTTTACGCTGCAGGTAAGCCTGTAAAAATAACAACATTAGCTAGGAAGGCGAAAACAACTATAAGAAAAGCAGTGAAAATTGTAGAAGAGTTGTCGAAAGAATATAATGAAAGAGGAAGCGCTATAGAAATAGTGTTTATCGATGACACTGTTGTGATGCAATTGAAATCTGAATACACGCCTTACGTGATCGATGTTTCTCCCTTCCCATTTACCAAAACAGATTTGAAAATTTTAAGTTTACTAGCGTTAAAACAATATACACCCCAAGCGGAAATAGTTAAAAAGGTAGGGAAACATGCCTATACGCGTATTAGAAAACTTGAAAGGGAAGGGTACATAGTCAGAGAGAACAAAAAGGGAACTATATATATTTCACTTACTAAGTTATCGAAGGACTACTTTGGATTATCCCCCGAACATTTAAAAGAACGTATTAAAGAGAAAAAGAGGAAGCCATCAGAAGACCTCAAAAGGTATCTTTCAAAAACATCATCTAAGGGTGATATATGATGGGAGAAACTATATCCTTTAGCGAGTTTCAAAAGTTAGATATAAGAATTGGAAGAATATTAGAGGCTGAACGGGTTGAAGGAACGAGAAACTTGATCCGTTTAGAAGTGGATATAGGTAAAGAAAAAAGACAATTAGTTGCTGGTGTTGCTCGTTGGTATAAGCCAGAAGAACTTGAAGGAAAACTTATAGTTGTGCTTGCGAATTTGGAACCGAAGAAAATTAGAGGAATTGAATCACAAGGTATGCTTCTTGCTGCTGATGTCGAAGGGAAGCCAGTACTTCTGACAGTGGAGGAAGAAGTGCCACCAGGTACCAAAGTTAGGTAATAATAGTAATAGATTGTAGTTCTATTTATTCTCCCATTACTTTTACATGGACACTTCTCGTTCTTGGACCATCCATTTCAATGAATAAAATTCTTTGCCATGTTCCCAGCTGAGTTCTTCCGTTTGTTATTGGAACAGTTACTGAGGGTTTTATAAGTGAGGAAATTATGTGAGCATGTGCGTTTTGTTCTCCTGGGACTCCAGCGTACTTTAAGTTATGCCTGTATCTTTGTTCTATTGGTGCAATTTTAACATATACATTAAGTAGATCTTCAAATAAATCAGGATCGTTTTCATTGATTGTTATGGCTGCTGTGGTATGAGGCTCAAAAACGATTAATATTCCTTCTTTTATTCCAGATTTTCTAACAATTTTTTCAACATCATTTGTTATATCGATAATTTCTAATCGTTTACTTGTTTTTACAGTAAAACTTTCATTTACATGCTTCATTTTCTCACCCTCTTTATGAGAATTTCTTTTAAGTAGATAATGTCGATGGTGAAGCTAGTTAAGGGAAGTTTTCACTATTTTCAATCCCCATTTATGAGGATTTCTTTTCATTCGTCATCAAATTAGGAACAACTGTATGCAAAGTAATTCAACAATACGTCTTACATGATTTGTTACTTCATTTACTTTAATAAACTTCTATTGCTTAATAAATATCAGTGACGGTTATGAAGTCCATATTTACTATTGGTCATAGTACTAGGAGTTTCGAAGAATTCCTGTCGCTTTTGAAACAGTTTAAAATAAGTATTTTGGTTGATGTTAGGAGATTTCCAACCAGTAAACTTGAACATTTTAAAAAAGAAAAATTGGAAGATTTTTTGAAACGAGAGGGAATAGAGTACATCTATCTGGGTGAGAAATTAGGGGGATATAGAAAAGGTGGGTACAAGAGGTATATTGAAACTGAAGAGTTTATGGAAGGTATTAAAGAACTGGAGAAAATAGCTGAGAAGGGTAGAACTGCGATAATGTGTGCAGAGAAATTTCCATGGAGATGTCATCGTAAATACATCAGCATGGTTTTAGAGAAACGCGGATGGAAGGTTGCTCACATTTTGGATCATGAAAGAGTTTGGATTCCTAAACGTAGATGAAACGAACATAAAGTTATAAGAAAATTCCATTAAGAATAAAATTTATTGACCTCGCAAGTTATGAGGTGATCGTGTGGTAACAACTGGGGTTTTCTTTTCAAAGATTTTTAAGGGTAAAGATTGGCCTATAATTGGGGATAAGTTTAGAAACTTCCCTGAAGTTCTTAAAAATGTTTTAGAACTTCCAAATGTTCAGTTATACGAGTCTCCGCCTGTTGATGAAGAATTGTTAAGAAAAGTTCACGACTCTGAACTTTTAGAGCAGACTAAAAATGCGTGGTATTATGAGGGGGCTTTAAGGGCGGTAGGTGGCTGTGTAAGAGCGGCAGAAATGGTGTGGAGGGGAGAACTAAGGAATGCTCTCGTATTCACAGTTGCGGCTGGTCATCATGCTGGTCCGTCAAGTGCGTGGGGTGGGACATATTTGTCATCTTTGGGACCTACGGTCAGGTATTTAAGGGAAAAATATGGGGTCAGGAAATTTACAATCCTAGATACTGATAGTCATCACGGAGATGGTGATAGGGCAATGTTCATGGGAGATAAGGACGTGCTGCATGTATGTTTCTGCAGTAGTAATGCTGTTGAGGATGATGGGACAAAGGTTGATGTAGATGTTGGTTGGAAAACCACGGATGACAAATATCTCAAGCTTATTGAGGAAGAATTTGTGCCAAGGGTACGTAGGTTTCAGCCTCAGATGGTTTTTCACTTTTTGGGTCATGATACTTGTGAAGGAGATTATGGAGATCGAGGCCTTTCACCGAGTTTCTTTATAGAACTTGTGAAAGTCGTAAAAAGATGTAGTGAAGAAGTATGTGAAGGAAGATATGTGATTTTGACTGGTGGCGGGTCAAGGATAGATGTAGCTGAATACATATTTCCAAAAATTGTTGAATTGCTTGCAATGGATGATTAGATTTCTTTTACTGCTTTCCTAATTTTTTCTTTAAGAATTCATGTATGGAATTGCTTTTTTCTACGTTTTTTACGATTATCAGTTTGTCTCTGAGGTTTTGGAAGATTTTTTTTACTTCTGTTGTTTCTAGCTTTCCAAGGTCTATGTAAAATATTAAGCCGTATATATAAATGAAGACGAATGGGTCAACCCTAATTACGAAATTTGCAGACTGAGATATTTTTATGAAAGCATCAGGGTCTTCTATTTCAAGAAATTCTCTCATTATCTTCCCCTCTTAGCGAAAAAGTATTCTAAAGATGCTTTAAATGGTAGTTTAATTGTAACTATTTTCTTAACCAGTGGAAGTGCCACGTTATATATGGGAACATTTCCTACGTAATCTTTGGGTTTTCCGCTGTGAGCATGCCCATGGATAACAACATCTGGATGTCTTTTAGTAATTACTTTCTCATATTTCTTACATCCTAGAAAAGGATAAATTCCTGGTTTTTCTCCTTTAAGTGTTTTATAGGTAGGTGCGTAATGCAAAACAAGGAGTTTAAAGTCTGAGTTCAACTGTCCAAGTAGCTCATCTACTTTATTTACTCTTTTGTTGTATATTTCTTTGATATTTGGAATGTTTCTGGCTTGCCATGTGGTGGGCTTATCTAATGATCCTTTTGAGCCAACGATGCCTAAAGTCTTTCCGCGGATCTTAATTTCTAAGAGTTCGTCTTCAAGGAACCTAATTTTTCCAGAAGCTATCTCGCGAATTTTATTGTGGAGTTGTTCATATTCTTCGTTTCCAAAAACAGAAATAATTGGGCATTTAATTTCGAAGTCGTCTAAAATCTTTAAAACGTTTTTTAGTTCGTTAATTTTTCCTTTATAAATGATATCTCCGGTGAAAATCAGGACGTCAAGTTTGTCTATTTCAGTTTTTTCCAGTGTCTCTTTAAATAATTGGATATACTTCGGGGAATGAATATCTCCAGTTGCGCCGATAAGAACCATGTAATCACCAATTAAATGTCCTCCATTACAATACATAATAATTAATTTTAATTTATTTAAAGACTTTACAAAATTAGATGGTAAAATGTTTTTAGATTACCTTTCTTATTCTTATGGCTGCATTATATAGATCTACGAACGCGGCTTTTGGATCCCCTTCTGGGGTAACGTAAGCTACTAGAAATAACTCGTTGGTTAATGGTGTTGCAACTATGTAACCATAACCAAACATGTTTTTTGCTATGAATTTTTCAGGTTCTGCTTGAAAGGTTGAGTATTTAACGCCTTGAACTACAACACTTGGCTCTCTGTTCATCCAAGCTGAGATGATTCTTGAGCCTTGTATGTTCCAGCTTGGTGTCTGCCATAAAACTTGATCGTTACTTGAAACTATCGCTAGAGCTGTTATTGTCGGGTTTGATGTCATTAATTCGGATATTATATTGATAGCTTCTTCGGACATTTTTTATTACCACCATTACAACAAAATATAAAAACATGAATATTAAGTTTTCTAATCATAAACGAATCGACTAAAAATATATATGAACGGAAGACTTATTATTTCGTAGCTTAAAATGATTAATAGCTCAAAGACTTATCTTAATTTTAATTGTTCTAACCTTCTTAGTCTTTTAGTAATATTTGGATGAGTGGAGAAAATTTCCATTATTTTATCTGAAAGTTTTAATTTTCTTCTACGAAGCATTTCCACTAATTCATAGTCAGGGTATCCCGTAAGAATTTGAAGTTGTTTAGCCTCCGATGTAGCTCGTTCGGGATCTGTAATAAGTAGTGGTCTAAAAGCAAGCTGAGAAGGTACAAGTACAGCACGGGGATTTCTGGCAATCATTTTGGTCATATAAATGTTAATCTTGGCTAGGGCTTCAGAGAGTTTTCTAGATCCATCGTGAATGGTAAATGCAGCGTGTTCATCCGCATAGTATTCTCTTAACCTGCTAAATGCTAAAACAAACAAATTTAAGAAGAAGTAAATTAGAAGAGAGAAGAACCCTATTGCGACTAGGATAGCTGATCCTTCTCGTCTGTCTCTGGCTCCCCAAGAACTTAGCCAGAGACTATACATCATAACTCTTCCAATCCAGTAGAAAATTGCTGGAAGCAAAGAAACGAACATCATTACTGACATGTCTCTATGTTTTATGTGTCCTATTTCATGTGCCATTACAGCTTCAATTTCCTCTATTTCAAGAGTATTAAGAAGCCCCCTCGTAACTGCTACTCTACTGCCTGTTAAAAAATTGCCATAGGCGAAGGCATTAGGAAGTTGTACCTCAGCTATCATCAGCTTTGGTTTTTTCTTCAAATCTGAATCTTCGCAAATTTTATCTAAAATTCTATGCAGGTTCCAGTATTCTCTCTCATCTGCTTCAACACACTTGTATGCGGCTTGTATTATGTAGGGAGCTATAAGCCATTGGAAGAGGTTGAATATTACAGCAAAAACTACTACGTAATAGAACGTTAAGTCTGTAAAAAACTCTATGAAAAATAAGAATGCTAGGGTCGTTATTCCGATTATGGCAGCAACCGACCCAAACATGGAAAGCTTAAGTTTTATAGACATTAACATCATCTCTAATTTAAATCTATCTTTATCTAGATTTAAATTCACCGCAATTTCAAAATTTTAATGACAACGCTGTATTAAAACAGCGTTTAGAGGTCAGTTTACTGAAAATTGAAGATTGATAACGAGAATCTCAGGTAAATAAATTTATGGAATTTAAAGAAAAGAATGAATTGATTTTAGAGTTTTCCGCATCTCTTTAGTATTAGTTTCCATTCACGATCTACCCATTGTTGAATTTCATTTATGAGATCCTCTCTCTTTTTAGGTCTAAATAAGTGACTGAATCTACCCTGAAGTTTTAGGTATTCCTCGACAGGTTTCTTTAACTCGGGTTTTCTGGCAATTCTTTCGCTGGGAGCAGACAAAGTGTAGACTACTTCACCGTCTTTGAATTCTGCCTCCCATAATGGGAAGAAACATGTTTCAACCGCTAACTTGGCTATTTTTATGGTTTTTTCTGGTGGATATCTCCAGCCACGTGTACATGGAGACAACACGTGTATGAATGCGGGTCCTTCGACCTCTAAGCCTTTTCTAACTTTTCTGACAAGGTCCATGGGGTATGCTGGACTTGCAGTTGCTACATAAGGTATCTCGTGTTCAGCAGCTATTCTTGCAATGGGTTTTTTCCATTCTCGCTTACCCGGTATAACGCTTCCAGCAGGAGAAGTTGTAGTCCAAGCACAACGGGGGGTGCCACCACTTCTCTGGATACCTGTGTTCATGTAAGCTTCATTATCATATAGTATGTATAGGAAATCATGCCCTCTTTCGAAAGCTCCACTTAAAGCTTGAAATCCTATGTCGTAGGTTCCTCCATCTCCTGCAAATGCTATTACATCTACATGTTCGTATTTTGCTAACGGTCCTTTGTTTATCCTTTTCATTGCTCTAAATGCTGCTTCAATTCCACTTGCAGTGGCCGCTACGTTTTCGAAGGCATTGTGTATCCAAGGTACTTTCCAAGAGGAATACGGAAAGATCGTGGTTGCTACTTCAAGACATCCAGTGGCATTAGCGATAATGGTGGGACCACGTGTCGCCTTTAATGCAAGTCTTACGATAGTTCCTGCTGCACATCCCGCGCAAAGCCTGTGTCCTGACATTAATAAATCAGGTTTTTGAGCAAGATCCTTTAAAGTTCGTATTTCGCTCATTTTTCCCCCTCCTATCCTCTAACTCCAATATATTTTACAGTTTTTTCGATTCTTCCTGTTTCTGCAATTTTCTGTAGGTCATCAAAAATTACCATTAGTCTCTGGGGAGGCATGTCTCTGCCGCCAAGGCCATATATGTAATTTGAAATCAGTGGTCTTATGTCTTGGTCATAGAAAATGTTTCTTATCTCGTTGAATAGTGGACCGCCGTATGCTCCGAAGCTTACAGCTCTGTCAAGGACTCCTATTACCTTCTTGTCCTTTAGGTTTTCGATTATTTGCTGGACTGGGAACGGTCTGAACGATCTTATTCTTAGGAGCCCGGCCTTTACCCCTTTTTCTCTCAATTTATCTACAACTATTTCTGCGGTTCCCATTGTTGAGCCAAGACCTACAATGGCGATTTCTGCATCTTCAAGCTTGTAGGGGTGAACTAGTCCATATGTTCTGCCGGAGAGTTCACCGTATTCTTTGCCGATTTCCTCAATGACTTTGGGGGCTTTTCCCATAGCGTCAATTTGTTGCATTTTATGTTCAAAGTAGAAATCATAGAGGTCTAATGGACCAATGGTAATTGGGTTTTCGGGATCTAGGATGAATGGAACCTCTTTTCCAAAATGATTCTTAACTGTTACGAATTTTCTTTCGCCAACAAACTTCTTAACGACATCATCTGGCAAAGTCATGACATTTTCTAGAGTGTGACTTAATACGAAGCCGTCAAGGCAGACCATAACTGGTAATTGTACGTCGGGATGTTCTGCTATTCTCCAGGCTTGAATCACAGAGTCATAGGCTTCTTGACTATTTTCACAGAAAATTTGAATCCATCCGCTGTCTCTTGCACCCATAGCGTCGCTATGATCACAATGTATGTTGATTGGTCCACTTAAAGCTCTGTTTACAATTGCCATAACTATTGGGAGCCTGCAAGAAGATGCTATGTATAAAATTTCCCACATAAGTGCTAGACCGTTTGCAGCGGTTGCTGTGAAGGCTCTGGCCCCTGCAGCAGCAGCTCCAACACAGGCACTTAAAGCGCTATGTTCAGATTCTACAGCAACGAATTCTGTATGGACTTCGCCGTTGGCAACATATTCAGAAAATCTTTCTACAATTATAGTTTGTGGGGTGATTGGGTAAGCAGCAACTACATCTGGATCTACTTGTTTTATGGCATATGCAACGGCTTCATCACCATTTAAACCCATAACAATTTGTTTAACTGCCATTCATCTCCCTCCTAATCCTTAACCATTTCAATGGCTTTAACGGGGCATTCTTCAGCACATATCCCGCAACCTTTACAGAAATCGTAGTCTGGCTCTGGAAAACCATCTTCTCTAATTTTTATAGCTCCATCGGGGCAATATGTGTGACAAAACATGCATTTTGTGCATTTTTCATAGTTTATTACTGGTTTGTATACTTTCCAGTCTCCAGTTTTATATTCTGTGCTAGGTTTATATGGTACGCCAGCAATGGGTATCTCTCTCCAACTAGGAAGATTTTCCTCGGAACTCATCCTTTTACCGCCTCCTCATAAGCTTTTTTAATTAACTCTATATTCTTCTCAGCTATTTCTTCTGGAAATCTTTCCTTTGTTGCTTCAAGAACTGATTCTAGTTTAACAACTCCCGTAGCTTTAACAATTGCGCCTAACATTGCTGTGTTCGTGATTGCGCGGCCTAAAATTTTAATAGCTAGGTCGGTGGCGTTTACAGTCCATACAACGTTATCTTCTACCCCAAGTTTTTTCTTAATTTCCTGAGGTGATTCATCCGTATTCACAATTATCACGGTGTCTTTCTTTATGCCTTCTACGACCGAAGGGCCAAGTAATGTTGGATCCAATACTACAACAACATCTGGATAATATACATTTGCATGCAAATTGATTGGTTTTTCGCTGATTCTTGTAAAGGCTTGTATTGGCGCTCCTTGTCTTTCCGGACCGAATGTTGGAAAACTCTGCATATACTTGCCTTCTTTTAATGCTGCGAGTGCTAGAAGTTGCGAGGCGGTCCATCCGCCTTGTCCTCCACGACTATGAAAACGTATTTCTATTATTTTGTCCTCTTCCGACATTCTTACCCCTCACTAAGTTATTATTAGCTTTGATAGTTGTGATACGTAGTTTATTTATTTATATCTGTTGGATAGAAATTGAGAATTAGACTTTTTCGAAACTTTTATTGCCAGAATAACGATTGGCTAAATATTTAGTATTAAGCTACAAATACTTTTATCGATTCGCTAAGTCTTAGGGCATTTTTACCAACTTCTGAAACACAGGTTCGATAAAAGTGGTTTGAATTTCCTAGCGAAATATTTATTTGGAAAGATATTTTTTCTTTGCAACAATTCCCAAGATTTCTCTTACGATTTTTGCGGCTGCAAACCCGCTTATCCCGCTAGGATCATATTTTGGACAAAGTTCAACGATGTCAAAACATGCAATATTTAACGAACTAATTTCATGAAATATGTCAATGAGTTGTCTTGTTGAGATACCGCCAGGCTCAGGGTTTCCAACGCCTGGCGCGTAGGAAGGGTCTAAAACATCTAGATCTATGGATAAATAGGCTTTTTCAACACGGGAGTTTAGTTCTTCGATTAATAACCTTAATGTGTCTTTGACATTTAATGAATAAAGGTCGTGAGTTGATATTATTTTTATGTCATGTTTTTTAGCAAAATCTATTTGTTCACGGGTCGGAGCTCTTATACCTACTTCAATAATGTTTTCTGGAGAAACCAGTTTTTCTTCCACGATTCTACGCACTACGCAAGCATGAGAATAAGGGTCGCCATCATATTCCTTGTATAGGTCGGGGTGAGAATCGAAGTATAGGAGGCCCCATTCTCCTCCAATAGTTCTTTTCATAGCCTTTACACAAAGATAGGTAATTATGTGATCTCCGCCCATAAACAGGAAAAATTTATCATCCCTATAATTTTTCTCGATAACTCTTAGTAGATCATTGTAAACTTGTTCTATGGTTTTATTGCTAACTTCTAAATCTCCCAAGTCCTTTAATCTCCAGAATTCCCCTAAGTTAACGAGATTCTCAGAGTAGATATTATAAATTTTGCTAGAAGTTGATTTTCTTATAAAAGAGGGTGCTTTAGCAGCTCCCCTACGATAAGATGAAGAAAAGTCCCAGGGTATACCTAAGACGTAAAAGTTTGGGTTCTCATCATCAAGGGGAATACCGAAGAAAGCTTTGTATTCCTTATCCATCTTCATAGTTTAACTTTGGTAGTTAATAGTATTTTAAACTTAACCTTAATCTCCTAAATATCTAAGCTGGAAACCTATTCCTAGGCCGGGAGGTATAATAACGACTTAAAAATTGAAATTTTAAAATATAAATTATGGGAAGTTTCTGATTTGAATGCCGAGAGACTTTTGAAAAGGCGCCGTACTAGCGATTAGGTTCTGACGTATAGGAGTCTCTCCCATAGTTTTGGCGTTGGTAGCTGTGTTGGTAAGCCTTTTCTTTTTCTGATCTCTAAGATAAGTTTTTCTTGCATGTTGTCTGGTACTGGTCTGAATTCTAGGAATTCATATCCCCAGAAAGCTTTTCCGGCGGTTGCTGATCTGAATTCGTCTGCGATTCCTAGCGTTTCTGCGGTTGGGATGTTTCCTTGTATTGTAACCCAGTCCTCTTCAATAATTACGTTTGTGACCACGCCTCGATGTTGGGTTAAGATTTTGATGACAGCTCCCTGCATGTCGCTTGGTGCTTTTATGTCTATTTTTAGTATTGGTTCGTATAGTTTTGGATTAGCTGTTAGGAAGCTTATATGTAATGCTGCATGTGTCATTGGTGCTATTTGTCCCATTCCTGTGTGCGCTGGGTCTACGTGTACAACGGCGTCTGTCATTACAGCTTTTACTCCCATTGCTGGTTCTTGAGCAAGAGTAGCGCCTGAGCACCATTCCCTCCATGCCGCGATGATATACGATTTTATTCTGTCTAGTCTTTGTACTCCCTTTGTTAGGTCTACAAGTATGTTGTTTCCCCAGATGTCCCATATGCTTTTTGCTTCGTTTGCATCCCATCCTATCTCTCTCAATATTTTTGCTCTTTCTTTTCTGTCTTGTTCTGCCCATATCTTTCCTTGTTTAATTAGCTCTATTGTTTCTTGGTCTAGTGGTTCTATGTAAAGTTTTAGTTTGTTGTGCGTGTTGGGTGACTTTGTATGGACTTCCATACCTCTTTTAGTGGGTACTTCACGGTACACAATGATCGGTGGGGAGACTCTAATTGGTACTTGCTCGTTTATTCTTTTTGTGAGAATTTCTATTTGTAATGGGTCGATTCCCGATAATATGTATTGTCTTGCTTCTTGATCTAGGTAGAAGGACGCTGTTGGGTCAGCTAAGACCCACATCTTTACGACTTCTCCCAGCCTTGCAAGGTCTTGTGGATCTACTGGTTCTATTTTTCTTGAAACAACCGGCTCTGCAACATATTTGATTTTTTCAAATACTGGAATGGTGGAACCGGGTCTGATGAATGTTTCACCAGCTGGGCATAGAACGCCGTAAATTGCAAAGAGATTCCCTGCAGGTATTTCTTCTACGTCAAGTAGATCTGTTATTTCCATAACTCCCAGTCTTCGGACTCTTACAGTGTTCTTCTGATTAACAAAGTATATTTCCTCTCCGGCTTTCAGTGTTCCTGAAAATACCCGTCCTATTAACGTGGGTCTTTTTGTTTTAGGATGAATGAATATTTTTGTTATCATGCCAATTAGAGGCCCATCTGGGTCGCAGTTTATGAGTGCTTGCCCCTCAGGTGTGTTTATATCTCCTGTCCATATCTTTGGTATTCTGTATTTTTGTGCAGTTTTAGGGTCTGGTAGGTGGTGAATAACCATTCTTAGCAGTGCATCATCTAATGGTAAGTTTTTACGTAACCACTCTATTTCTCCTTCCTTATATTTCTGGAAAATTATGTTTGCATCAATTCCTTTTTCTTTAAGTATGTCAATGGTGAATCCCCATCCATGTTTTGCTGATCCTATTGCTACTGTTCCATTTTGGAAGGATACTTGCCATTCTTTTTTGAATTGTGGTGGTGCTACTTTTCTTATAAGAGCGTTAACTTTTCTAACTATTTTGTCCAGTTTTAAACCGACTTCTTTTGGTTGTAGTCTAAGTTCACTGATTAATCTGTCGACTTTGTTGATGAATAGTACAGGTTTGCAGAGTTCTTCTCCTACTGCCAGGCGTATGTTTGTTTCTGTTTGTGTCATTACCCCTTCAAGGGCGTCCACTAGGATTATTGCTCCGTCGCTAGCTCTTAGTGCTCTTGATACTTCACCTGTGAAGGATATGTGTCCTGGCGTGTCGTTGATTTGGAATATGTAGTTTTTGCCGTTATATTCGTAGCTTAGGTTTACTACGGATGTGAATATGGTTATTCCTCTTTGCTGTTCTTCTTCGTCGTAGTCTGTCATTAGTACTTGTCCTGCGGCGTCAAATGACATTAGACCTGCTCTTCTTAGTAGGTAGTCTGTTGTGGTGGTCTTTCCATGGTCGATGTGAGCGACTATACTGAATATTCGTTTTGTTTTAAAGGGTCCTTTCGTTACTAGTTCAATTACTTCCTCTGGTTGTTTTATTCTAACCATGTGTTTCACTCCCGTCTTATGGTTTTATTTAAAGTGTGATATTTTAAGGTTTATGGGTGAAATAAAATTCGTAAATCTCAGCAGGTTAATGACTTAGAGGCGTCGATAAATTATGTGTGATTGTAGTTAGAATTGAACCTCTCATCGTTATTTAAAGATTACGTAGTATTATTAACATGCCGTCAAAGTCTACAGACATAATAATTGTGATTTAGGATCGTGGTTCTCAAGTAATAAGACGTTTAAATCTATTTTAGTTGAATGATGACTTCACCTAAATTGTCTGTAGGCTAGAGTTTTGTCTCAATAAAAAGGAACTACCAGCATAAAAGAAAGTGATTATAGAGTTTAAATCCTGATATTTGGTTAATATGGAATTAAAACAGTGTTAGACCGGCTGCTATAGCTAAACCGTTGAGAAGATTGTCATTTACGGGCGGATCTATGAGATCTATAATTAAGAGCAACGCTGCTCCTATTAGAGCTTTTTCTACTATTGTGAATAATGTGAGAGTGATGAAAGTTGTTACAAAAGCCGCTATTGATCCTTCAACTGTTTTTTCCTTTTTCCATGGCAATTTATGTTTCCCTAAAGTTTTTCCAGCTATTGCTGCTGACGCATCCCCTATTGCTGCTGCTATGAGTGCAATTACAGCTATGTACGTGGAGAACAACATTAATGCAAGACTTGCACTAATGACGTAGTAGGTGTGTGGCCCTATTTTCTCTGTTTCTCCTTTTCTTAGAACTAAATCGGCTATAACCGCAAAGGGATAATATTTTGGCATCCAAAATCTCAGAATGTCTGTGAAATAAAAGAAGATGAGAGCAAGATATGTTAATTGTATTGTTATTTCTTCCCCATAGTATGCATAAGCTACGATAAGAACAAGAGAAAGTAAATGAAAGAGTTTTCGAAGAACCTCTCTTGTTTTACTGTCCTTTACATGTTTTCCGATACGTAATTTTATCTTTTGAAACAGAGGTTTAAAAATATTTAGTATGGCGATAAAGATCACAGTTATTGGTATACTTAAGGTTATAATAAGGGAGAGGAGGCTTGCAACGTTTAAGTAAATGTTAACTGCAAGATAGAAAAGAATGAATGCTGTAAGTATGGACGAGAGCACCTCTCTTCTATCGCTTCTAGTGGCGGTTTCAAAACCATGAATAAGGGAAAAAATTCCAAGTGAGCTGAGGATACAGAAGGCTATGGTTTGGTACATTGTCTTCTCTTCCATTATGCTGAATTTATAATTTAATTATGTAAGCAATCTTTAATTCGGTATTGAATTGATTGTTTTATTACATGTTGTTAGACGTTGTTATTTATTATCTTTGTGTGGTATTGCAATGCGGAGTAAAACTAAGCTTCTGAGCATTATTGAGACTTTGGAAAAGATATATGTTCCTTGGAAGTGGGAAATACGTGATCCGTTTAAGATCTTAGTTTCTACAATTCTTTCTCAAAGAACTAGTTGGAGAAATGTCAGAAAAGCAGTCGATAGGTTAGAAAGTAAGATTGGAATTAACCCCAAGAACATTGCTGAAGCTAATCTTGAAAATATAAAGGAATGTATAAAGGTAGCTGGCTTATATAATGCGAAGAGCGTTAGAATCAAAGAAATTGCAAGAATAATCGTAGAAAAATATGATGGTGATTTGAGTAAAGTCCTGAATCTGCCTTTAGAGGACGCAAGGAAAGAGCTTTTGAGTCTTCCTGGCGTTGGCTTCAAAACAGCTGATGTTATTCTGCTCTTTGCTGCTAATAAACGGGTATTTCCAGTTGATACTCATATTATGAGGATTTCTAAGAGATTGGGTATAGTTAAGGGAAGATTTAACTACGAGAATATTAGACATGTTTGGGAAAAAGCTCTTCCACGTGATAAGTACGCTGTGGCACATATACTTTTAATAATTTTTGGAAGAGAAATTTGTAAAAGCGGAAAGCCTTTATGTGATAAGTGTTCTATTGCAAGATTTTGTAAGTTTTACGAAAAGTTAAAAGGTGGTGCTAGAGGTGAAAGTAGTAAGGAGAGAGTTGCATATTAGTACTGCGGGCGAGGTTGATGTTGTAGATATAACTAGTATGGTTGAAAAGGCAGTTAAGGATTCGGGAATAAGAAATGGTCTAGTTACGGTATTTATTCCGGGAGCTACTGGCGCTATAACAACAATCGAGTTTGAACCAAATCTCGTTCAAGACTTTAAGGATATTTTAGAGAAGCTTGTACCGAAGACAGGCCATTATAGACACCCTGTAAATGGCCATAGTCATCTAAGAGCTTCAATTCTGGGTCCAAGCTTATCGGTGCCTGTTGCTGATGGGAATTTGATCTTAGGGACATGGCAACAAATAGTTTTCGTAGAATTAGATGTAAGACCAAGATCTCGACGCCTAATAGTACAAATAATTGGCGAATGACATTTAACAACTCTAAAACTAGTTTCAAAACATTAGTATTTCATAGTTGAAGTTTAAATATTAATTATACATCTAAAATTGTAAGTTTAATGTGGGTGAGTAGCTTGAAGGAGTTTAGGACTTTAAGAGGTATGAGAGATTTCTTACCTCGAGATATGATAAAGAGAGAAAAAATACTTCGCATTATAAGAAAGGTTTTTGAAAGCTACGGGTTTGAGCCCTTAGAAACACCTGCAATTGAATATTGGGAAGTTTTGTCTAGAAAATGCGGGGAAGAAGTGGAAAAACAAATATTTAAGTTTAAAGATAAAGGTGGACGTGATGTTGGTTTAAGATTTGATTTAACCGTACCTTTTGCGAGGGTTGTGGCACAAAATCCGTATCTCCCTAAACCGTTTAAGAGGTATTGTATTTCTCGTGTTTGGAGATATGAAAGACCTCAAACTGGTAGGTATCGTGAATTTTGGCAGGCTGATGCAGATATTGCAGGTTCGCCGTTACCTGATGCTGATGCTGAGGTAATTGCTGTTGGTGTAGATGCTCTAAAGGCTTTAGGATTAGATAGTATTGAGGTTAGATTGAACAATAGGAAGATTTTAGAAGGTATGGCGGTTAAAGCTGGTGTTCCAGGCGATAGGGTTTTGGATGCGTTTAGATCTATTGATAAGTTGGATAAAATAGGATTGGAGGGAGTTATGGAAGAACTTTCCTCGAAAGGTATACCTAAAGAAGCCTCCGAAAGGTTATTAGAGTTTATTTCGATAAGTGGGGAGAATATGGAGGTACTTGAAAGAGTTAGAAGTCTTTTAAGGGGTTCAAAGGTAGGAGAAGAGGGTATAAATGAATTAATAAGTATCTTAGATATTTTGGAGGCTTATGACGCCCGTAAATATGTTAAAATAGATTTAAGCATAGTTAGAGGATTAGATTATTATACTGGTCCTATATTTGAGTATGTGTTAAAGGAAAACCCGAGTGGGGAGCAATTTAGACTTGCGATAGCCGGGGGAGGTAGATACGATAATTTGATTGAACTTTATGGTGGGCCTCACATTCCTGCTACAGGTGTTTCTTTGGGTGTTGAGAGGATTATGGAAGTTTTAGAAAGCAGTATTTCGAAAGAAGAAGAGACGTTAACTAGGATTTATGTTGTTCCTGCTAAGGAAGAAGTTAGGTTAGAGGCTATAAAAATAGCTCAAAAGTTAAGACATGAAAACATACCAACTGACATAGATTTAATGAAGCGTAAATTAGATAAATCACTTGAGTATGCCGATAAAAAAGGGATTCCTTATGTGATCATTGTAGGTCCGAGAGATCTTAAAGAAGGGTTTATAGTTTTAAGAGATATGAAAACAAGATTACAGGAAAAAATCGAAGTATCCAAAGTTATAGAAGTTATAAAAGAAAAATTATGACAAACAATTACTTATTGTAATGTCTTACCAACACGAATCCTTTAAAAATAGAAGAAAAATAAACGCGGTGAATTATGAACACCTCAACTTATTCTCTTATTTCATGTTTTTTACGTTTTGTTGGTGAGTTCAGACATAATTGCGTTTAGAAGCATAAGTGTTACTATCTCAAAGAGGCTTGAATTTGGTGTTAAGAGTTCTCCTTCGCGTTCTTTAAGTTCTTCTTTTGGTATTTCTTCTTTCCATTTAATTTCTATATTTAAGTCGGCTAGTTTTCCTAATGTTGACTGGGGACAAGACGTTATGGCTACAACCGTTGCTCCAAGGTTTTTAGCGATACGGGCTGCTCTTACCGTATAATCTGCTTCACCACTCTCGGAAATCGCTATTAAAAGATCATTCTTGCTTGGGGAAGGCATAAGTGTTTCGCCGATAAAATAGGTTTCATAACCTAGATATGTGAGTTTTGTGGTAAACCCCTTAGCAAGAAGACCGAGCGATCCAACGCCAACTGTGTACACACGTTTAGCCTTTTTTAACTGCTCAGCGAAATCTTCAATGACCTTACTATCCAATTCACTTATTATATCATTTGATGATTCTAAAAACTGTTTTATGAGATTTTTAATCTTACTCAATGTTCTTAGCCTCCCGTGCTCTGTTTTAAGTAAACAAGTTCTGCTACAAGTCCTTCTAATACTATGATTGAACTTACTTCAAAAAGAGAACCTGAGGGTGAAAGAGGTTCTCTTTCACCTTCAACTTCTCTTTCTAAGAACCCTCTATATTTCCATCTTCTTGTTCTCCCACCGATGCAAAGCACATAATCAGCCAGTTTTCCTAGCGTAGAGTCGGGGAAAGATGTTACTGCTACTATTTTTGCTCCTCTTTCCCTAGCAACTTTACATATCGTAATAACTTCTTCCGTTTCCCCAGAACCTGAAATAGCAACGACTACATCTTCTCCACCCTTTATCATCGGAATAAGACCTATTAAATCCTCTCTGATCGATATAACATTAAATCCAGCCTGTAAAAGTCTTATGGCAAGATCTCGGGCTACTACAGCTGATCTGCCCATACCAACGGTTATTACTCGCTTAGCACCTTGCAACACTTTCAGAACCTCTTCAACCTGTTTCCTATCAATTTTTCTAATGTTCTCCTGTAACTGGTTAAGTAATTCTTCAATAAACTTGTTTAGGATCTTCACATTTCATCACCAACTATTAATCTAAGTTTCTGTTTATCTCCTTCAAATACATAATATTTTTCCTTTCGTAATCTTAAGCTGCTTTAATAACCTTGCGTTAACGCATACAATTTTCCATAAAGTCTTACTTTTATCTCTCGTTGGCTGAACATGTCAAAAGCTAATTAAGTGAAAGCCTATTAAGGGGTACAAGATAATTCATGGAATGAATCAAATTACCCTAACGTAGTAATTTTCTTTTAGCACAATTATTCTGTCCATGTATCTCATCAATTTTTTTACAAGATCTCTTTCTCTGCGCGAAACACCCGTATTAAAGTCATTTTTCAAGGTTTTGCCGTAGTAACTGTTGGCTAAAAATGTTTCTGCTTTACTTAAGCATCGAAGAATTTTAGATAAATCGCCAGCATGAAAGTATATTGATAAATCGTTAACTATTAATATTTTTGTCGGTTTTCTGATGTATTCATCTATTAGCGGATCTAGGTTTTTCAAATTTTCCTTTACAAGGTATAAAAGTTCTTGGCTACCTTTAGAAGTTAACCTGGGAGCATAAACAACAGAGGGAGCCAAATACTTCACTTTTTTAACTAGGTCTGTGTATTCATCTAATTTACCTCCAATTCGCTTACCGGAAATAAAAAAGGTTTTTGGAGCCATATCAATTATTGTAATATCATTCTCTAAGCCTAAATCAACAAATTTTTCAAGTATTTGAACCGTAAGCGCAGTTTTCCCAGTTCCCACATCCCCCACTATCAGCACCTTTCTTCCCAATATCTCATTCACGAAAAGTTCCTCTGGTGATCCCTGCAAGTTTAAGAGCCCCCACTAAGACAAATCCTATAATGCATCCTGGTATCGAGCTAATAGCCCATCCTGTCCAAAATATGAGAAGCGGGATACCTATTAGCCTTACATCTCCAATTAGTGGTGCCACAAGGAATAATGCTAAGGTGCCTCCTATAATTACAGTGCCTATTGGTTCTGTAAAAGCTGCAATTTCCGGGTATTTTATTTTAAATTTTTTAAACAAGGAGTAAAAGATACCTACAACGACCCCCCCAGGTATTCCACCAGGCATAGAATATATGGTTCCTATACCTAGACCCATTCTAATAACACCAATGCAGAAGGCTATGAAAGCTGCCCATAAAGGCCCTAATAACACGCCTGCTAAGACGTTTATTGCATGTTGCCCTGGATAGGCCTTTGTTGTAAGAAAAGGGAACCATAGCATGGGCGCGAGAATCACGCCTAGAGCAATTAGCATTGCGGCGAGGGAAACCTGTCTGACAGTAAATTTTTCGCGAATCACTTTTCACACCCTTATAGGAAAGTTCTACTTTAAAAACGATGGATAAGATTTAAGCCTTCCGAATAACCTTGATTCATAAAGTAGGTTTAAACTGAAACAATGTTGTTTTAAGACCCGTATTGTCTTACGTGTTTTTCCAATCATATTCCGCTACATTTGTTACACTTGTTATTCGAGTTCTTGAGCGATTTTAATAATGAGTTTAGCTATGTCAATCGCATTTTCTCCAAGTAGGACTATCATAGGCTCTTTGCCCCAATCACCTTCATGGTAAATGACATCGGGGACCTTTCCGGCAGCTTTTATTGCTTGTTTTACCCCCCACGGAACTGACATGCCTTCAACTCTTTTGATTTCCTCGGGTTCCTTTCTTCGATCATAAGACGAGACAGTTAATCCAAATTTTCTGCAAACATCTAAGATAGATGTGGAATACCTAATATTTATGGCTGCTCTAATTGATGAATCGTACTTCATAGCGGTCAAAACATATTTTGCGAGATGACGCGAAACTCCGAAATCTGGACAACCAGCTGCCTTAGCTTTCCCGTTAACTATGGTTATGCGTCCATCAACACCTACTACATCCTCTAATGTTTCAGCGTATGGTAAAGCCATAACAACGTTCATTTTAACTTCTGGGATAAGTTTTGAAACTTCAGGAACATTTTCAAGTAGTCTTACTGCCTCTTTGATATTTTTCCAAACCTCGTATTTCGACGCCTCCTTATATAGTTGAGCCATTGGATTTACAGGGCCGAATCCTTTACCTATATTTAAACCAAATTTAATGCCCATAGCTACAACTTCTTTTGCCACTTTAACAGCTTCCGGTATTTTTTTACCTTTTGCAAGCTCCGCGGCTATAGCGGCTGCGAAACTACAGCCTGTACCGTGAGTGGTTTTCGTCTCTATACGTTCGCCTTCAAAGTAATGGTATCCCCCATCGCAATAAAGTACATCGACCACTTTACCACCTTCTACTATATGGCCACCCTTAACCACTGCGGCTTTTGCACCTAAGTCAACTATTTTTTTCGCTGCTACTTTTGCGTCTTTCATGCTTCGAATTCTCATATCGGTTATCTCTTGAGCTTCCATTGCATTTGGAGTTACAACTGTTGCCAATGGTATTAGTTCATCTATCAGAACTTTCCTGGCATCTTCTCTAAGCAATGGTACTCCGCTTTTTGCAATCATTACAGGATCAACAACTATTGGGAACCTGTGTTTTTTTACTTCTTCAACAACCACTTCGATGATTTCACTTGAGTAAAGCATACCGGTTTTTGCAGCATCTACACCGATGTCGGTGACAACAGCTTCGATTTGTTCTCTTACTATTTCTGGTGGAATAGCATGGACAGCTGTTACGTTAACGGTATTCTGGGCGGTTATTGCGGTTATGGCTGACATTCCATGCACTCCTAATGTTGCAAAAGTTTTCAAATCTGCCTGTATACCCGCGCCTCCACCCGAATCCGATCCAGCGATCGTTAATACGCATGGAATTTTACTTTTCATCGACATAATCACCATCCCTTGTATTTTAATCTAGTATTGACCAAAATGCGTAAGATAAAAATTGTTATTCTTAAATCGGAAATGAAACCACATAAATTCATCATTATCACCGTTACAAAAGCATTAAAGTTTATATATGTTATAAACACTTCTCCCATGATTGAATGCTGGATCAATCATTTACCAAAGAAGGTGAATTTGTGAAGCGGCCAAGCTGGGACGAATACTTTATGAAAATAGCACACTTAGTTAAAGAAAGATCAACTTGCCTGAGAAGAAAAGTAGGTGCGGTGCTTGTAAAAGATAGAAGGATTTTAGCTACTGGTTATAATGGAGCTCCGAAAGGCTTACCACATTGCGCCGTCACAGGATGTCTCAGAGAAAGGATGAAAATCCCATCGGGTGAAAGACAGGAACTTTGTCGTGGAGTCCATGCTGAGCAAAACGCCATCATTCAAGCTGCCGTTTTTGGTGTGAGTACTAAAGGGGCAACTCTTTATACAACAACTTTTCCATGTGTAGTCTGTGCTAAACTGATAATAAATGCAGAAATAAAAGAAATTGTTTATGACGCCGAATATGAAGATAAGTTAGCTAAGCAGATATTGGAAGAAGCGGGAATAAAAGTAAGAAAATATCGCAAAGAGTCATAACACAATTTTAAATAATAATGTTATGTTTGATAATAACATCGCTAAGGCATTATTATATCTCTTATGATTTCGTTTCTTCTCCGAGATTAAAGGGTAAAGAGAATAAAATATATTAGGGCGAAGTTGTCGACTTTTATTGACATGATGATACTGACCTGAACTGAAAAGTGATGATATGCACCTCTGCTGATTAAACTTAAAACTTTAAAGTCACATGTTTTATTCTTGATTTTAATGCAAAATTCTAATGCGAGTTGATATTTAAAATTTCACAACTTATTACGACACTGCCAAACCTTATAAGTGAAATGTTATAAGTGACGTTAAAAATTAGTTTGCAGACTTTATCATTGAAACTAGGCCGTTATGTTTGTTAATTATTTTGAACCCGTATTTTTGGAACCATTCTTCATTACCTAAGAACGTTGATAATGTTATGTCTTTATTGTGGTATAGTGAAAGTACTTCCTCTAGAAGCTTTGTACCGAAGCCCTTGCCTCGATAATTCTTATCTACTAGGATTAAATGGAGTCTTACATAGTTTTCATGTTCAGATACTACCGCTCTACCAATAATTTTACCGTTGTTTTCTTCTACTAGTTTTAATACTCTTTCAACGCCTTTAGATTCCATGATAACCTGCATTTTAAATCACCATTAAAAGAGAGAGAGCAAAAGGAGTTCTTTTACATATTTAAACTTTTCGTTACTCGCATTTTATGTGATTCTTCCATTTTTCTTGCGGGATCTTAAGTATTTTTAGGACTTTAGAAGGAGGTATAGGCCCCACCCTAGTTATTAACGGGCAGGGCTTTTCGGTAAAATCTACAATAGTGGAAGGTTGAACTTTAGGAAGCTGACCAACATCAATTACAAGATCGACGTTACCAACCAGCGAGTTAATCGCATCATTTATGTTGTATGGTGGTGGGTCACCTGTTTTGTTTGCGCTTGTAGCGGTAATGGGCACGCCCACTTCTCTTATCAACAGGATAGCTACTGGGTTGTCTGGGATTCTAATCGCTATTCTATTTGGATTAACTATATCTGGAATTACCGGTTTTTTAGGAAGAGCTATAGTTAATGGTCCTGGTAGGAGTTCTTTTGCTAATTTTTCTGCTTCTGTGGTGAAATGGGCATATTTTTTCGCCATTTCAAGGTCAGATATTGCAATTGATAACGGTTTATTATAAGGTCTATTTTTTACTTCATATACTCGTTTCACCGCCTTTGGATCCAAAGCATTGGCTGCTAGACCGTAACATGTTTCAGTAGGGTATATTACCAGCCCTCCTTGTTTAATGATTGAAGCCGCTTCTTCAATGACTTTGTAGTCGGGCTTTTTTTGGTCAACTTTAACTATTTTGATTGCTTTTCTTTTATCCATTTCACCTCGACCTCTTCTATTCTCCATCTTTGCTTAACATAGCTATCTTCTATTTTGGTTGTGATGCCGTGGGTATATGCGAGAATTCCAAGCCAAGCTATCATGACGCCGTTGTCGGTGGCGTATTCAGGTGGAGTAACATGCAGTTTTGCATCTCTATCTTTTACCATTGTTTTAAGCATGTTTTGTAAACGCATGTTTCTGGCGAACCCCCCAGTTAATAAAAGTTCATTTTTTCCTGTGTGCGCTAAGGCTCTTTCGGTAACTTCTGTGATCATTGCTAGTGCCGTTTCTTGTAGGCTGTATGCTACGTCCTCTACTTTGTAGCCTTCTTTAACCTTTTTTAAGGCAGCAGTGAGTAACCCTGAGAAGCTTAGATCCATTCCTTTAACTATGTAGGGTAGTTCAATGTATTTTGTTCCTTTTGATGCGATTTTATCAAACATGGGTCCAGGCCATGGATGTTTTGGGTCATGTAGTCCTACTTCTCGTGCAAATCTATCGAAACAGTTTCCAATCGCTATGTCAAGGGTTTCCCCCAAAATTCTATATCTGTCTCCGGTTAGAGCTGCAAGTGCCGTTGTTCCTCCACTAACGATTAGAACAACTGGATCTGTGGCTCCAGTGACTAGTTTTCCAAGTTCGATGTGAGCCACCAAATGGTTGACACCAACTAGAGGTTTATTTAGTGTTAGGGCCAGTGTTCTAGCTGCTACAGCTCCTGTTCTCAGACATGGACCCATTCCGGGGCCTTGTGCAAAGGCAATTAAATTTACATCTTTCAATTTTATTCCGGCTTGTTTCACTGCTTTTTGAATGGTTTCTTTCATTTTTAGTGCATGATGTCTTGCAGCTTCCGCTGGGTGAATACCTTTCCCATAAGGAGGTATATAGGAGTCCCTAATATTGGCCAGTATGTTGCCATTAGATTCTACAATGCCGACTCCGAGTGTGTGGGCAGTTGATTCGATGCCTAGGCATATTATTTTGTTTTGCATGTTCTTCAACCCTTATTCCATGCAAATTTCCTACGAATTGTATATTGTTGATATTTTTAGTCTTGTTAATTTAATTTTGGATGATGATTCAAGCGTTTTCTTGTTTTAGGTTTTACTATAGGATGTAAAATGCTTGTTTCACAATTACATTAAGATTGTTCGTTAAAAATATGACTTTTAACATTAGTATTTCATTGAAATGCTAATAAATATAGGAGTTAGGTTAGTACTATTTTAGTAAATAAGCGGAGACTAGTCAGGTTAGAGGGAGTATTGTCATGCAGGTTAGAGTAAGCAAGGGAAAAGGGTTAATTGTTGATGGTCCAGCGAAAATAGAGGTTATATCTGGTAGCGGTGATCTTTTTGGAAAACCATTACGGAAGGATGATGTAATTATAGTTAGAAAGGCAAAAAGTGTTGGTATACAGGCTGAAACAGATTTATGTCTGGAGATAACGGGTGGTTTTGGGTTTAAGGTGGAAGAGGTTGATTATCCACTAATTTCAAATGAATGGAAAGAGGTTGTCGAGATTTTAAAGAAAAGTGAAAAACCAGCTATTGTTTTTGTTGTAGGTGATGTAGATACTGGTAAAACTACATTGGTCACATATCTTGGTAACATTTTATGTAGAAAAGGGTTTAAAGTCGCTATATTGGATGAAGATGTTGGGCAAAGTGATGTGGGACCTCCTTGTACAATTGGTTTAGGCATTCTGACTGAGCCTGTAGCGTTTCTGTCAGATTTGGAGTTTATTGATGGCTTCTTTGTTGGTTCGACAAGTCCTTCTGGAATAATTCAGAGATCTGTAGCTGGTACGAAACTCATGGTTGAGAAGGCTATAGAGCTTGGTTCTGATGTTATTTTAATTGACACGTGCGGTTGGGTGTTTGGTAGGGAAGCAAGAGAGCTTAAAACAGTGTTATTCTATCTTTTAAAACCTACACATGTCGTTCTGGTGGAAAAACATGAGGGAGAATTGGATCATTTAATTGTTCCTTTAAAGAATTTGAAGCTTAATGTTATGAAAGTTAAGTCTTCTGTGAGAATTAGAGAGAGGAATCGAGAAGAAAGGCGATTTTTGAGAGAAATTATGTTTCGAAAATATTTAGAGAACTTAAGAGAAGTGAAAGTGCCATTAGACCGTGTTGGAGTTGCATACGGCATACTGGGTTCTGGAAAACCTGTGGAACAACAGTTAATGGATAGGGTGAGCACTATGCTTGGAATAAAGGTACTCCACTGTGAAAAAAGTGAAGATTATTTACTAATAGTCACCGAGGATAGTGAACCCATTAATCCCCTTTCCCTAGAAGCCGTAAAACGTGTCTTACAAATAAAAGACATAAGGGTTGTTTCGAAAAGTATGATTAAGGGTGTTTTGGTAGGTTTAATGGATAATGATATGAATTTTCTTGGTGTTGGAGTTATAAAAGATTATGATCCGAAGACAAATGAACTGGTAATAAGGACAAATATAGATGGGGATAAAATAGCTATAATACAGTATGGAAGCATTAAGATCGGTGACGAAACTAGGGAAGAAGGGAAGATAAGGCCTTGGACTTTTTAGATAGATGAAATCGATGGATACCACCATTTCTTTCTCTTTTCTTTTTTCACTTTATCGATTCCGGCTAATATCTTTATGGCTTCTATTCCGGTTTTTATGCAGTTTTCCTCAGCTTTCTCTTTTTCCTTAGGTTTAATGAATTTGTTCTTAGGTCTATTTGCATAAACTGCACAGATAGTGCCTGCTCTAAACCCCTTACGTTGGCTAGTGTGAATAGCGTGCTGCTTTCCATTTCAAAGTTTAGAATATTCAATTTAGCAAGATCTTCTACTAAGTTTGGATGTCTAAGTGGAAATCCTGGGATCTTTCTACCTTGGGCGCCATAAAAACCGGAGGCAGTAACTGTTAATCCTACGTGGTATGGATAGCCAAGTTTTTCAGCGGCTTCTATAAGGGCTATTACAACTTCGTGGCTTGCAATGGCGGGATATCCTTCTGGCACGAAATATAGGCTGGTGTTTTCAAATCTTACGGCGCCAGTTGAGATTATTAAGTCGCCACAATTTATGTATTCTTGTAGACTTCCACAGCTGCCTACTCTAATAAATGTAGGGTTCTTAACTATTTGGCTAGCTTCTATAACTACTATCTCGATGTTGTCTGTTCCTATGCCAGTAGATATTACGGAGACTTTTATGTTGTCTATAAGGCCTGTGTAAGTTATAAATTCTCTATTTTTTCTTTTAAGTAAAACTTTATCGAAGAATTTTGCAGTTTTATGGCTTCTTGCTGGATCTCCGACCAAGATTATGTATTCTGCAAGTTCTCCTGGTGCTAAATTAATGTGATATTGCCTACCCTCCTTCGTACTAACAATTTCAGCTTCCATAATTTCTTCAAACAATTTAACCCCTCCCAAAACAACTAGTGAAAATAAAATTATAACAATTTCATAAAAATAGCTATCATATGTTTTGATCACTACTCTTCACAAAGTGATATGGAT
>JAEOSG010000028.1 GCA_016840485.1 Candidatus Baldrarchaeota archaeon | reverse complement strand
ATTCAGCGTATTCAAACTACGTCCTTTAAAATCTTTTTCGAAGTTATAAATGACCATGTATTCATGCTTATTGCCTCAGCTGATCACGACGATTTAGAATTAAGTTACGCTCTTACAGAATTGATGAACAAGTCGTTACCTCTTCTTGAACAAGGTAAAATTAAGGAACTAGATGTGAGGGATGTTATTCTTCAAGGCAAAGTTAGACTTGCAAATAGGCAAGCCTTATCGAAAATTATATTGCTTAGGTTTGGGGCCGTCATTAAGAGCTTAGAGAAATTAAAGAATGAAGTTAATATACTGTCCACAATGGGAGGTTACGATGCTTCAACTCTCGCAATGCTCTCTTCCATGGTTCAACCAGTTGAACAAGCAGTCGACGAACTAAAAGAAGCATTAAAAAACCTACCATATGTAGAATAAGCAACCTAAGTCCGATACTTCCTTTTCTATAAACCTATATAATGTCAGAAATACGGTAATAGTGAAAATGAACTTATTGGAGTCTTTATTTTCCAAAGTAGATGAAATGAGCATTCTTAAGATTTACATTTAATTTAAGTATCTTAATAAGGGGAAACAATTTTAGTTTTAAAAGGGAGGTATAAGTTTCATGGTTAAACCAGTTAAGAAATTTGTAATCGATTTTTGGAAAACAGGTTTACATGGTGAGGAAATAGGTATTAGGCAGAAGGAACAGTATAGATCTAAAAGTAGGCATTTTACAATGGACATGGACATTATCGGAAAATATATTGAAGACGATAAGGGCATTGGGTTCGCAGCGATACGTGAAAACGTTTGGAAAGGTGAAAAAGGCGAAGAACTGAATGGAAGACTTGTACTGAGACTTTTTACGGACGAAGGTAGATGGCTTGGAAGCATTGAAGAAGTTGTCATAGAGGAACTTAAGAACAGTATAGGGTCAAACGACGTAATACCTGTGTTTGCAGCAACAATACCGAACTATGATTATGTTCTCTGGATTGAGAAAGTTCATAGAAGACATGGATTCGGCGAAGTTTATGTTTTCAGTTATTTGTCGGAGAAAGAAGAACCAGTAAGCGTGTTTAAAATCGACGAAAACAGATTGACGATTGGCAGTGATTGGGACGTCTATTACGGTCCAACCAAGCAAAAAGTTGCATTTATCGATAGTAAGAAGTTTAACATTGGAGGTAAAGTTGAAATAAACATTTACGACGAAGATTTTGCTAAAAATCGCATAGCAACTAAAGCGCTTGTACTTTTCGCATCAACAATAAAATATCACAACGATATTAAGGAAAGAATAAAGAAGAGAATTGAACTTATAAAGAAAGGAGAATGGTCATATAAGCCTGATAAAGGTGAAGCATGGCTGTTAAGAAACCCCAGAAAATTCTTAATGTAAACTTTCACTATCTAGTTCTGTAAATTTTACGGCATATTTTTTATTCTATTATGAAAACCTTGTTTTAAAAGCAAAGTGTGGAATTTATCCTCAGTTTCTTTAGTGTCTAATGATTTTTAAGCTTGGGTTTTAGAAGTTAGAGTGTCAAGACTGCTTAAAAAGTTTGTTATAGTATTCATGATAACAAATATAAATGTGAATAGCGCCTATTAATTTACGTGGTATCTCCTATTTTACGGGAGTTGATTAAAATATGGTTAAAGCTGTTCTAGGATGCCCAAAAGAGTTATTAAAGCCACTCAGTAAAGGTGGTTTCTCGCTTCTGATTAAGGGTCAAGCAGGAACAGGTAAAACCACGCTGACTCTCGAGATACTAAACAATATGTCAAAACTTGGATCCGTACTCTATATCTCTACTCGCGCTTCGCCAAAATTTCTTTATGAGAAATTTCCTTGGATTAAAAATGAGTTACCTAAAGGATGCATAATGGATGCAAGAGTAACACGTATACCGCAAGATACACCCAGTAATCTCGTATTTAAGTATATTAATGAGATGAATATCATTAGAAATCTTCACAGTAGAATTGAAGAGTCTGGAGAGGAATTAGTGACCATTGCAATTGATAGTTTAGATGCTTTAAAAATAAATTTAGGTCTTCCAAAGGAAAACTTTGATTTGGAAACAACACTAGTTAGTATGGCATCTAAGGAAAAAGTGAATTTCATTTTAGTTTCTGAAAAAAGCGGTAACACCATGTTAGACTATATTGTTGATGGTATTGTAACCTTAACAAGAGAGATCGTAAATAATTGTCTTGTAAGAAAAATGTATTTAGAGAAAATTAGGGGAGTGGAGATAGATAATCCCGTTATATTGTATACCTTAAAAGATGCTAGATTTACTCATTTTGAAAGTAGCCATATTCCATATCCAAGTAGGTTTGAGAGCCCTCCATTGATTACCTCTGAAGGAAAAATTTCAACGGGAATACCAAGTTTTGATAAACTGTTCGGTGGAGGACTTAAACCAGAAGGAAGCGTCCATCTTTTGGAAGTAGGTAGCGAAGTAGGTTCATACTATTTTTGGCTTATATATCCGCTTGTAATAAGTTTACTGCGCCAAGGAATTCCAGTTGTTTATGTACCGTCTGCAGGAGAAGCTGTTAAAGATACTGAGGTTTGGGTTACCTCTTTTGTTGATAAAGGTCTTTATGAACAGTTTATGAAATTCGAGGAGATAAGCGGGGGCATGGAAGAAGGTTTTTCTGTTCCTAAGCGATCTTTAGAAGACGCTATTGGAATTGTTCGGAAAATTATGAGCGATATAGATGATATTAGAGATGTAACTGGAAGTCCGATTGTTGCTTTAATTGTTAGTGCTGATATTATAGAATATGTTTATGGCGTTGATTTAGCTTCTCAAATTTTGAACATTTTAACCATTTACTCAAAGAAAGAAAACATTATGGAATTTGTTATTGTTAAATATGGCCAACCAGAAATTATTACGCGTTTAAGTCATATGGCTTCAACACATTTCATGCTTAAAAATCTTAACGGTATAATTTTGCTACGTGGAAAAATACCTAAGACAGGAATGTACGCGGTTACAGTTGATACTTCAAAAGGCTACATTGATACGAATCTTATACCAATTCAATGAGGGAAAAGAATGGTAGAATCTAAAGTTTACTTGTATAAAATTGTTTTGCTTGGAGACGGTATGGTTGGTAAAACCACTTTACGGCGAGTTTTTATGGGGGAAGGGTTTAGAGAAACCTACATGATGACTTTTGGCTGCGATTTCGCAGTTAAAGACGTGATTATAGAGGGCGGTGTAAAGGTTCGTCTTCAAATATGGGATTTAGCTGGTCAACCTTCATTTGAAAAAATTAGGAAAAGCTACTACAGGGGTTCAAAGGGAGCCATATTAGTGTATGATACGACAAGAAAGGAAACCTTGGAACATATACCTTTATGGGTAAAGGAACTGATTTATAACACCGGGAAAAGAGAAATTCCAATAGTACTTGTAGGGAATAAAATAGATCTTAGAGCCGAAAAAGAATCCCACGTTTCCACGGAAGAAGGACTGAGGATGAAGAAATTTCTCCAAGAAAATTTCGGGCTTAATGTTCTTTTCATCGAAACCTCCGCAAAAACTGGTGAAAACGTGGATACTGCATTTAAGATATTAGCCGGAGAAATAATTCAAAAACATAAACAAAATACTAGGTAATATTTTGCTGTCGCCTTAAATTTAATTTTATTGGCATTGACAAGGTAACTTAAAGTTTAAATATTTGCTTCTGATTATCCTTATTATTTAATGAACGGCCCTGGGGAGGTTAGGAATTCGTGGCTGCAAGAACTATTTTCAACATAATTAAAGCACTCGTAATTTTGTTTGGTGTGAGTGTTTCTGCTCTTTCAACTATAATGACGTATGATGCTGCGAGCCTTAATATAGGTCTTAAAGATGCTGCAGGTTCTGTTGTATTTCACCCTGGACCGACAACAGTGGCGGTAACTGCGGAGATAACAATAGAACACGGAGGGCTTCTTTTCTCGTTTTCAAATATGAACGTTGTTGTACATATTTATTCAGATGCTGTATCCGATGGGGCTGTCGCTTCGGATAGAGAAGTTTTCACATTGAATCCTGGTGAAAGAAAAACTTTAACATTTGATTTTGAAATAGAACGTTCAATCTTTAATGTTACAAGTGAATGGACTATTGTTATCAATGTTGATGGAGTTATGTCTCTTATGGACAAAAACTTCGTATCTTTTACTCTTAACTACACCGAAACGATTTAGGAGGAGGAACAAATGGGGGTTAAGAGCGGGATCATACGGTTTATATACTATTTTATCACTTGGGGTTATCTTCCGACACTTGGAAATGATGTTGCAAGACATTATGGCATATATCTTTTGTTGTTTGACAAAGAAATGATTATGATGATAGGTTTCGTTGTAGCTGCATTAGCGGCTATTGAAAAAACTTTTGAAGACACTAAGCCAGCTATTAGCGGCGTTTCTGGAATACTTCGAAACATCGTAGCACTTTGGTACTTTTTCAAATTTTTGGAAATGATTACTCTCATCCGGCTACCAGCTTTAAACGTTAGTATTAGTGTCTCCTACAATCTCATAAAAGATCTCATAGTAGCGTCCATTCTCTTAACAATCTTTAAACACATAATACAAGTTGCATTTAGCAAACATCTAGTAAAGAAACCTACAACATAAAATATATCACTTTTTTATACCACAATGCCAACTAAAAATAAAAATTGAAACATCTAATGTTTTAGTATTTATTTTGTCGCTGTAGTGATTTTCACGTCCTTCACCGCAACGTACGGGGTTATTACTGGGGTTTCTATTTCCCACCAGTGAACTTGCTCTACCTCCTTTGTAAACCCTGAAATATTGTTGAAAAGTTTTAGAATGTTATCTGAAACTCTGATTCCTCGAATTGCGTTCTTTATTTCACCGTTTTCGATTAGAAATATTCCGTCACGAGGTATCGTTGAGAAGTCTCCAGTTCTATAGTTTTGGAACCGCGTATACCATGTGTTTTCAATTAGGATACCGTTTTTTATATCTTCTAACAGTTCATTAAATGTGTGGTTTCCAGGTTCAAATACAATATTCCACGCGTGAGGTACTATCCAACCAGCATTCCCGGTGGTTTTTGTCTTAAATTTCTTGGCAGTTTTTACATTATGTAGAAAAGTTTCTACGACGCCGTTCTTTACAAGTTCATTTCGCTTTGTAGGAACTCCTTCATCGTCAAATGGACGAGAATTGTAACCATTGGGTAAATGTGGATCATCTACTATTGTAACTTCTTCGGGCGCTACTCGTTGGTTTAACTTGTCTGCTAGAGGGCTTAAACCACTTTCTACATAAAATGCTGAGAAAGCCATAGATGCAAAGTCGAGAAGATTCGCAAAACTATATGGACCAAACACAATGTTGTATGTTCCAGGTTTACCTGCAGTTGGGTTTAAAGACATTTTTGAGGTCTCACCAGCTTTTTCACCTGCTTTCGACGGATTAAATTTGCTTAGGATGCGGGATACTGAAAGACCCATTCCTTGTGCTACTCCTTCATCATCAGCAAAAGACCTTACGGTTATTTTGATTCTTGTTCCTTTATCTCTAGCTTCCACATTTCTAGATGTAACGAGTACTGTTTCATTATATTCTGAATAAAGTGTACCGGCTACTCGTTTTCCTCCAGCATTTAAAGCAGAGTTTATTGCTTCCTCAGCGAAATCTACAATTTCTTCTCCAAGCTGTTCAATTTTTGAATCAT
The DNA here is from genome assembly GCA_016840485.1 of Candidatus Baldrarchaeota archaeon. GTDB lineage: Archaea > Asgardarchaeota > Baldrarchaeia > Baldrarchaeales > DXJG01 > DXJG01. The sequence goes on along the minus strand of JAEOSG010000028.1, from coordinate 20,618 downwards.
AAGTATCAGGGAGACTTTTATAGGTAAACGGTCCCTCTGGCAATTTTTCGTAGCCTTCCACTTCCTTAGTTATCCTTATTACATGTAAAAGTTTGTTTAAGTTTTCTTTAAGTGAATTTTTCTCTATGTCCGTTACTTCGCACATCGCAATTCTCTTGTCTTTAGCCATGTACACTTTAATTGTGACATCATCCCAAGTTTTTGTTATTGTTACTTGATTGTTAGAAAATCTTACCTGTCTCTCTACCGTTTTATTAACAAGTACAGCTATTTCGTCAACATCTAGTTTAAGCCCTTCTTTGATAATAAAATTAGCTAAATCGTAAATGTCTGCCTCCACCATTTATTTAACCTCCAAGTCTAATTTTTCTTAACCTTGCGGGCGGACCTCCATGCCATACTGGTGCTCCTTGATCTGGATCACCTTTACCGCATATGGCTGCTTCAAATTCCATTAGTTCGGCTTTTCCTATAGCATCAATACTGCTCCAGAAAGCTGGAGTTGTTATTTCAAGAATAGGGTTTTTTACAAGATGTTTTATTTCACCCTTCTCAATTAAATAGGCTTCCTTACCTATGTATCTTTGATTAAATCTACGGTCATCTATGTTCCATTCACCAAAGGTTTTCATATATATGCCCAACTTTATGTCTTCAATAAGTTCCTCGAAGGAGTAGTCTCCCGGCTCAAGATAAGTGTTCGCCATTCTTACGATAGGCTCACGATTATAGCCCATAGCTCTTGCAGCAGCATTGCTTTGAACTCCAAACTCACCTGCAGTTTCCCTATTATGCAAAAACTCGTTAATAACTCCATTTTTGATGAGGTATCTTTTCCTAGCTGGTACTCCTTCATCATCATACCTATAATATCCGTAGGAATAAGGGATTGTCGGGTCGTCGACTACATTTACTATTTCACTGCCGATTTTTTGGCCTAGCATCTCTTTTTTAACAAAACTTTCTCCTGCCTGTGCTGCTTCTCTCCCCAAAATTCTGTCTGCTTCATACGGGTGCCCTACAGATTCATGACAAGCTATACCAACGATTTGAGGACCTAAAACTATATCCATTTCCTCTGCTACAGGTTTCTTTGCTTCTCTCAATATTTTAACTAAAATTTCTGTGAGTTCTGCACATTTTTTAGGTAAATTCCATTCTTCCAGTACTTCAAATCCTTTTGTAGCTCCCATGTCCATATATTGTTGCTCAAAACCTCCTGAGGACGGTTCAACAACGGTTATTACTGCAAAACCTGAAACCCCTACAATTTCCCCCCTGACCTTAGTTCCTTCATTGTTCACATAGTACTTGTAGGTATAGGTGTCGCTTAACTGTATGAGCCTGCCAGGAACCATTGCTTTCAAGCGTTTTCCTGTTTCAAGAATACTTTTATCAACATCCAGAAGTGCTTCCAACTTTTCTTCAGGAGATATATCTAATGGATTTTGTTTAAATATTGTTCTCCACGATCCCATTATGTTTTTTTCCTCTGAAAGGACAATAGGTTTCTTTCTAGTTTTTGAAGATGTTTTTGCCATTTTTACGGCTCCTTCAACTTTTTCCTTTACAAGTTCCTTTGAAAAACGATTTAGACTTGTGAAGCTCATGCCTCCATCGACTAGAACTCTTATGCCGATACCAAAAGAAGATTCTATTCCAGATACCTCTGGTACACCGTTTTTTAACAGAAAAACATTGCTTAAAGTTTTTTGAAGTCTAGCTTCGACATAATCAGCGCCAAGCTTTTCACCCATTTCAACTGCATATTCAACTAAATCCTCATGTTCCAAGAACAGTCCTCCCTCACAAATTAACATCACAACTTCATAGCAGTTGTTAAGTTAAGTGAATATAAGTAGTATATTTTAAATTTTGGTTAGACAAGTTTAAACTCAATAAGCTTGCTTAACGTAAGCAGAATTTTACATAATGACAACCATAAACAACATCTGAAAGAATTACTGCAACACAAGCTTTGTAATACGAAAAGTAAAAAATTGATATAGTCCACAAAGCCATGGTACCTAAAAAAGCGCGGTAAATCTCTAATAAAGGAAAATTTTGATTTTCGTTTATAAGTCTAGTTATGCCTTCTAAATTTTTTGCACCATTTAAAAATTTATAAGATAATCAGGGTAATGATAATGAAAATTTGATAAAAGGAAAAAGAACATTCAATCAAACAAATGATAGCCATACGATAGTCAGTAGCTATCGGCACTGAAAATCGATACAATTTGTTATTCACCCTAAAACAATTGGAAAGACGAATCCACACGTATGCTTCTTTTACTGGTTTTAGAGCATTAAGAAATTATTTTCCCAATCCAATTTACTATTTGAATATGCGTTACAAATGGTATTGGTTGCCAAATTACGCTTTTCGACCGTGTAATAAAGTATGAACGAGAATAAAATACAGATTACTGCTTTTTAGATCCTCATACCTATTCCTCTGACTTCCTGAATTCCTATTTCTTTGGACTTTGAGGTTTTTTGTATAAGTTCCAAAACAGTTCCAATAAGACTACGAATAATGGTATAAGTTGGTATAAAACGAAAGGAGAACAGTCGAAAAGAACAACTGTAAAAATGTTTTTTCGATGGATAAGTGGTTCTGAAAACATTATTGTTTTATTATTTATCGTTACATATCCTTGGAGCCAGAATTCCCATGTTACTTCCTTTACTGGGCTTAAAACCGTTGATAATGACTTTAAAAGGCTGCCGGAGTAAGAGTCTAGCCCTAAAATTTCTTTTAAATGTGGGACAACCGGCAGAGACGTTAATTTGAGCGTTAAGTTCAACCAGCCACCCTCTATCACTGTAAAATTATTTAAAGAGAAAACGAAGCTTTCAGACATGCGGTAATTATATACAAAAACAATTGTTAATTCTCTTAAGATTATTTTAGTGAAATTCTGTCTAGGTTTAAAGCTCCAGAACAACATCCTCAAATCATATACTGCTTGAACACCGGAAACAAGCTTACCTGGGCCTTCAATGGTGTAATTAACAAGACTCGAATAACTTTGACCGTAAAGTAGACTAGTTCCTTCAAATTTAAGGTAACTTGGAAAACTAGAATATGTTTGATATAAGGAAATAAATTGCACTAAGGGTAAGAACAATAAAAAAATCGAGATAACTAATAAGATTTTCTTAAACTTCATTTATCTACCCCCATGTTTCTACTTGAAGTTCAGCACTTTCTATTTTGGTATATTGATGTGCTTATAATATCTGATGAAGATTCCTGTAACTTTATGGTCGGAATAGTTCTTCTTCTAATTCTTTCACCCTCCTGATTTATGAATGAAGTAAATCCTTCCTCCATGTCCTTTGTCTCCTTCAGGTTTCACATACTGTCTGGAAGACTACTATTTTCTTTAAGGGAACTTCATCTATTCGATCTTCCATAAGTGCGTATGAAATTCACTTATGCTAATATTTTTGCACTTTAATTAATCTTATTTTTATTTTAGCTTGAGGTTTTGTTAGCCATTTTATAAATAAATACCATAGGGAAACTATAAACAATGGGAGTTGGTAGAAAACAAGCGGAGACCAGTCCAGCAAAATTATATTCATGCGTTCTTTGAATCCAGGAAACACTGAATTATGTTATTCATGTATCGTATGGTTACCTTTCATAGTAACATAGTAGCTAAGCCAGATTCTCATATATGCATACTTCACTGGAGCGAGAATATATATCAATTCATCTATAAGGTTCGTAGAACTTGATATTGCCTTTATATGCGGTATTATAGGTGTTAGAGCTAACTTAAGTGTTAAGTTTAGCCATTTACCATCATTGACAGTATAATTGTTTAAAGAGAAAACGTGATAATCCACTAATGAATCTTGGAAAACAATTTCCAGCCATAATTCCTTTAAAACAATTTCCATTATATTAGAAGTAAAATTCCAGAAATAAAATTTAACACTATACTCTATTTGTAGTCCAGAAACAATCTTAGTGGGACCCTCAACAGTACAATTAACGAGACAAAACACCTTAATCAGATTTTGCGATGACATAACTGCTTGATAAAGCATCCAAGTATCTTCAGCCTTGCTGTAACTTGGGAAATTCATATAGCTCCCATATAAAACTATGGAATGCGCTGAAAACATAAGAAATAGAAAAATTGAGGTCAAAAATAATATTTTCGAGAACTTCATGCTTCCTCCTCCAAGTTTTGAGATTCTAAAACATTTAGTGCAGCTGGCGAACTCTCTGAAACTTTGATGGAAACTTTTTGAAGCCCTGTAGGTATGATAGAACGTTTACTACTCCAAGGCTTATATAGATACAGAGTACAACTGGTTGAAACCTCTTCTGAACCAACAATAACGGCTCCACGTCTCGCTTGCATCTGCTGTTTTATAAATTTAACTGTAAGCTTAACTCCTATGTAATAACCACTATAACCAGGCTTTATCCACCAAAGAAATCCTGCACTTCCTGTACCGTCTCTAACGTTATATTCGTTTAACTGGACTGGAGCATCCCATGTAACCACGGCTTTTTTGTCTTCAGTTTCGTCGACAAGTAATCTCCAATCATCCTGGCTAAGGCTTTTTCCTACAAAGAACGCAGTGCCTGTTACCATTGAACTAACCGTTATATATGCACCAATTGGTATACCAGCAGCAGTTGCTGCCAGTGAAGCGGCAGAGAAAGCTACAGCTGTACCGAATGCAATTATTCTTAGCAATTGGTCCTCTTGTTCTTTACTATAAAGAATATACCTCGGCTTTAAATTATAACCACTAAGCAAAGATTTAAAGAATTCAAGTCTTTGCATCCAATAATAATTTATCTTGTACACTTCAATTCTCATCCACTGGATGGAATACCAATATCCGCCTGTCGGCTGGGTGTTAGTCGGTAAATCATCCCTAACTCCTGCATAGCCAGTAATATTTAATCCTAAGGCATTAAAACCGAGACCTCTTACATTGTAGTCGTATTTCAGTATACTTATTGCCAGACCTATTGCACCCCATGATCCTGTAGCCCCGTTTGATGAATAATTACTTAATCCAAGTTCCTGTGGTGTATAATCGTATGTTAAATACGGCTCTGACCAAGTTGGTTGAATAGACCATACAGGATCTGCTACGGTTGCCCCACTACTTAGCGTTACCATTAGTATAAGTAGGAAAGCCACCGTGGTCAACCACCAACCCCCACTTGTATTTTCTAGTTAAATTCCCAATTAAGCCTTTTAGCTCCTACATTAGTTCATTTAAATTTAAAACTCTCAAAATAAGAAGGTTAGAGATAACTACAACAGACTAAAAACACCAATAGATGTATGTAAACAATCCGAAAAATATAAATATGCCATTCTTGGTCCTTAATCCTAGAATTAGATTTAGTTTAGATACGCTTTTATTTCGGCTAAGTTGAATATAAATGGAGCACTAGAGGTTGTTAAATTTTAAGGGTGATTTTAGTTGGCTGAGTGTCCAGTGTGTGGTAATCTAATTCCGTTCCAGAAATATGTACTATTAGCTAATTGGAGTACGATTACTTGTCCTAAATGCGGTAGCCGTCTTAAAGCTAATCGAAAGATTAACTCTCTCATCGGAGGTATTGGAGGAGGTACAGGAGCCATAATAGGTACATGGCTCATTAGAACTTTTTCTCTTTATGCGTGGATTTCTTTGATAACTTGGATTATGGCTGTTATCCTAGCTATGAGGCTCCTAACAAAACTGGAGTTAGCTGGGTCCATGTGAAATGTAATGTACTTGCACAAAGATTACGAGTTAATATATCTGGTAGAAGAAAACGCAAACTTAAAACTAAATAATGATTGTATGGGTTCGGATAGTTGACACCGAAATCGTGATGTAATTCATTGTTCACTATTATTTTGTTGGTTTGAATATTGGTGCTTTTCTGTCGAAGAATGGGTTTTTCCCTAGTGACGCTAATGGTATTGCCATTACTACGTCGCTTTCAAGGTATTTTAGTTTTCTTGCTGCGGTTCCTGCTCTGAACATTATTCTGTTGTCCACGTTTAGTAGGCTTGCTGTCCTCACTGCTGATCCTATTGCTATTCCTAGGTCTAAAAGTTTGAACATGCAGTTTGGTCCTTTAAAGTGTTCATAGTCTTTTCTCTCGGCGTTTTTGAATTCTTTGCATGTTTCGAAACCGCATGCGCCGCAATTTATCCAGAGGGGGTTTCCGCCATTAACTCCTATTAAAAGTACCGCTTGAGCTTTTTTTACGCTTTCCGCGTCTCTTTTAAAGAATATATCGTTTTTTTCTTCAGCTATTTCGAGCATTTTCTCTACTAGTGCGTCTTTTTCAGCTCCGCAGACTAGTGCTATTTCTATGTCGTCTATTCCAGCTGATTTGGGTGCAGTTCTAGCACTATTTACCATAAGTTTCGCAGCCTCAATAACGGCTTCTGCTTCAAAACCTTTACCTTTAATAACTGGTATATTAGCCACCTCCCAACCGATTGGAACAAATAAGTTGAAAAAAGTAGGTTATTAAAATATAAATTTCTTTGGTAAAATGGGGGGTTTGTTTGAGACATCAGGTTTATTGCTGATTAAGTTTTAAATACCTCAAAAAGATTTCAAGTATTATTGTAGTTGTTAAGCTAATCAACTTGGTTAGGATGTGAGATTTAAAGGTGGTAAATTCAGAAGACACTAATAGTTCTATTCATATCTATTCGAGTTTTTTGACAAAATTATGAAAGGTCGCTTTGTTTTTACGTTTGAGGTTAGTTGTTTAAAAGGTTTTACTATTAGAAGTATTTTAAAGAACGTTGAAAAAATAAGAAGTTTTTTGATGCTTTTGTTGTTCCAGATAATCCTTTTGCAAAAGTTTTTCCTCATCCATTAGCCTTATGTGACAAGATTCAGAAAGAAAGCGGTGCAGAAACTGTTATGACTATTTGTTGCCAAGATAAAAATGGACTTGCTATTCAATCAGAGGTTTTGGGAGCTGAATTACTGAATATTCGCAATATAGTTGTTGTGACTGGTGACCCGCTTTCGGAAAGCGATGGAATTAAAAATGTTTTTGATGTAAATTCTATTCAGGCTATAAAAATGATTAAAAATATGATTACCCAAGAAAATATTTCAAATGAATTGGAGATAGGAGAGAGATTAAAACTGCACGTAGGCGCCGTGGTTAATTTATCTAGTAGGAACTTAGAAGAAGAAGTAGAAAGATTTTTCATGAAGGTTGATGCAGGCGCAGAATACGTTTTTACCCAAATTGTTTTTAATCCGAATTTACTAGTAGAATTTAAGGATAATGTGGGTAAAATTCCAATCCCAATTATTGTAAGCATTTACCCGGTCATATCTTGGGAGCAAATATGTTTCTTAACATCTTTTTCAAGCTTTGAAATTCCTCCTCAAACAATTGCATATTTTAGGCAAAAGAAGAGAGATGCCGATATGGGGGTTAAAGAAGCTTTGAATGTTGCTTTTAAGGCGAAAGAACTCGGCTCTAATGGGGTACATATTGTTTGCAAAAATGTTAATCTTACGGTAAAACTTGTTAAGAGGTTAAAGGAGGAGGTTAGCTAGGTGAAACTTCTTACAACCGTTATAGGAAGTTATCCCGCAAAACCGAAAGAAGGAGACGTAGATCCTTTTTTACACGCTATCAAGATTGCTGTGGATGATCAACTTGAAGCTGGTGTCGATCTTATTTCCGATGGGCAAACAAGGTACGACATGATAAGGTATTTCACGCTGCATCTGCCTGGCTTTGAAGTCAAAGGTGAAAAAAGCTATATTATTAACAGAATACTACCTTCGGAAGAACCGTTTCTGATCAATGACATAAAGTGGGTTAAAAGCTACGTGGGAGAAAAAGCTAAGGTTAAAGGTATATTAACTGGACCTATAACCCTTGTCTTTTCAACATCAATTGGGAAAACTTCTCCTTACTCTGGTTATAGAGATGAAAAATTGTACATGGATGTTGCTGAAGCACTTGCCGTAGAAGCTGAAAGACTTGAAAAAGCCGGCGTGGACGCTATACAAATAGATGAACCTATGTATTCAGTTACTCCCTTCCCTACAGATCTAGCTAAGAAAGCTGTTGAGAGAATAGCTTTGAGCGTCAAGGTTCCAGTTACTCTACATGTATGTGGAAACATAAAGAAAATTTTTAATACTCTTTTAGATTTTGAGGGAGTAAACATTTTAAGCCATGCTTTTGCAGCTTACCCTGAAAACTTTGAAGTAGTGTCAAGAGCAAGACTTGAAGACCATGGTAAAAAACTTGGGGTTGGATGTGTTAGAACCGATGTAAATAGGGTTGAAGACTTTGGGCACATCCTAAGAATATTAAGAAAAGCTGTGGTGAAGCTTGGAATAGAAAACATAGTTGTCCACCCTGACTGTGGGCTGAGAATATTGGATAGAGAAGTTGCAAAAGAAAAGCTAAAACTCATGGTTAAAGCAGCAAGACAGATAGCGGAGGAAGAACTTTGATTCAAAAGTTTCCAGTTGAACAGAAGGTTTATGAAATAGGTGGAGTAAAGTTTGGAGGTCAACCTGGAGAATATCCGCCGGTATTGATTGGAAGCATATTTTTTAAAGGTCACAAAATAGTTTCCGACTTCAAAAAGGGAGCGTTTGATAAAGCTAGAGCTAAAAAGTTGGTTGAAAATCAAGAGAAATACTCCATCGAAACAGGTTGTCCTCACGCTGTTGATGTTATTGCTGAAACACCGGAAGCTATGAAAAACTATCTATCCTTTATATTTGAGATTACTGATGCCCCTGTTTTAGTTGATTCTCCAAATTTTAATACGATAATTGAAGGATGTAAGTTCGCTATAGAAGTAGGGGAGAAAGACAGAATTATATACAATTCTTTAGGTCCACGCATAAATGAGGAAGAACTTAGAAGAATAAAAGATCTTGGCATTAGCGCCGCTGTTTTACTTGCTTTAAATACTTCAAATCCATTTCCAAATGGCACATTAAAAATACTTGAAGAAACTTTGCTTCCAGCTGTTAAAGAAGCTGGGATCACAAAACCTCTAATAGATACACCTATCTTAGACCTTTTAACTACGTCTCTTGCAATTAAAGCTATGAGTAAGGTTAAGAGAAAGCTAGGTTTACCATGTGGATGTGCTCCATGCAACGCATCCTTTACATCGCGTAAAAATTGGCCTTTTAAACGTGGGTCTTTTAGAACCTTTCATACAGCTATAGTAACTGCAATTCAACTGGCTGGAGCAGACTTCATTATTTATGGACCCATTAGATATGCTCCTTACGTATTTCCCGCATGTGCTGCCATAGAAGCTCTAACAAGCTACGGATTAAAATTTGAAGGAATAAAAATAAAGAGCGACGTGCACCCACTAACAACATTTATCAAAAAACTTAAGAACCCGGTTTAATCGAAAATCGAAGCTAAACTAAGAACGTTAGTAAATTGCGGACATATTTTTATACAGTTTTTAGAGAAATATTATGGATGTAGTTATCTAAGTATACTAGGGGTGGGATGGAGATGGGGATAATTGAATACGTTGTTTGGAAATTTTTGCTAACTTAGTTTATGCTTTCCTAACATGGTTCGATACGTATTCAGCTGCAATACTTTATGCTTTAGGAATACCATCCATCATACTTAGCTGCATTTTTGCAACATTGTTTGTTGCTGGCGCGGATATAAGGTTAAAGCCCGAACTTACGCTAGTGAAAAGGAAATTTGAGTTGAATATAAGGACGGCCTTGATTATATTTTTCACTACATTCACGGTGTGGATTTTTCGTATTGCCTACTCTTTTATGATTTCTTTTCTTTGGGGACCTGGTACAGCAGGTATTGATACCCTTACTTGGATTATGTATTTTATTTTTCCAGTTGTCTTTGGTGTTCCAGGAATTTGGGGCATATTTTTAGGAAGTATTTTAATTAACTTGTCTCTTGGTTTACCGGGAATTTTAGGGTCTATTGCTAATTTGACGTGCGGTTGGATTTTTTGGAGGACATACGGGCAAGACACTAGTTTAAAAACGAAGAGGTCTTGGTGTAACTTTCTTTTCTCAGTTTTTATAGTTTACTTTCTTTGGTACAACCTTCATTGGAGTACAACTGTCATACTGAGTGGAATAATGCCGAAAGGTTTCTACGCCGATCTTATACTGTCTAATATATTTCAGATGGTGCCTTGGATACTATTTTATCCTGCAGTTGTGTACATGCTTGAGAATATGGCAAAGAAACATGAGTTACATTGGACTAATTTTGAAAATAAACAATCTTGTCTAGATAAAAGGAAAATTAATAATTTAAACTTGAAATCACATTGAATGCCTCCTTCTCTGAAATTTTCAGTGCTCTAGGATGGGAGTTTTGTTCTTTCATAGTTAGAGTTAAGTCGATGGAGAAAAGGCTGAAATAAAATTTTAAATACATGTTTTCCCAACGAATTTGATTAAACAGACGTTCTAACGATTGTTAAATTTTAGGTGTGTGGAGGGCTTTAATTGTCTAGAAAAGATAAAATTAAGGAAGTAGCTGAAAAGATAAGGAATATTGTTGGGGATGAGTACGTTTCTGATAGTTTAGATGTGCTTCTTGCTTATAGTGTAACTGCTTCTATAGGTTTTGATTCATATCTGCCTGATCTTGTCGTAAGGCCTAGTAGTACTGAGGAAATTGCCGAGATTGTTAAAATAGCAAATGAATATAAGGTTCCGATTGTTCCTCGGGGTGGAGGAACAGGGCTTCAGGCAGAAGCATTGGCAAGAAGAGGAGGCATAATCTTAGATTTGACTAGAATGGATAAAATATTGGATATTAGTGAAGAAAATTTGTCAGTTACGGTGGAAGCTGGTGTAACCTTTGGAAAATTGGATAAAGCTTTAATAGAAAGGGGTTTGTGGTTTCCTATTTATCCTGAAAGTTCTCTTTCAGCAACCATCGCTGGAAACGTTGCAGTAAATGGTGCAGGACCGGGATCAGCCCTTTATGGCTGTATTGGTGAACAGGTTTTAGGTTTGAAAGTTGTGTTACCCACGGGTGAAGTAATTACAACTGGGAGTATGGCAAATCCTAATTCGCCAGGGCATTATTTAAGGTATGCTTTTGGACCAGATATTACTGGTCTCTTTATAGGTTCTCTTGGAGCTTTTGGAGTAATTACTGAAGTTGCATTGAAAATTTATAAGCGACCAGAAGAATTTAGACATGTAACTTACGGTTTCGAGAAAGCTAAAGGTGCAATGGAATTCCTGAGACAGCTTTTACTCAATAATATATCTGTTCTTCATGCATGTATTTATGAAGGAGACATGCTCACCTTTTTTATAGAGATTCTCGGCGAGGAATATGGTATACCTCAAATAGAATGGCCTCCGTACGTTGTGTCACTAACAATAGGAGGACGCAAAGACGTTGTTGAACACGACTACGAATTAATGGAATCGATTGTTACCCATATAGGTGGAAGGAACCTTAATGTACCGCAGTTTCCTAGAGGAGAATGGATGGATAGGATGCATGTATATGCAAAGGCAAGTTATATACATCCATTTTACTGGAGGATACTTTATCATCATGCTCCAATTATGAGATGGGATAAAGCTGCAGAAGCTATTAGGGAGGTTTTGGAGAAATATGGTTTGCTGGGACATACTTCTGGTCTTATGTCAGGGAGATCTTACAACTTTTACCCGCACCTATACTTTTATGTCGACGACAAAGAAGCCTTTGAAAAAGTTAAGCAGGCTCATACAGAACTTGCCAGCAAACTTTTGAAAATTGGATGCGTACCTTTTAAGCTTGCACCATACTGGATCGGAGAAATAAAGAAACTAAGAAAATATTATGACTTTTTGCGTAAAATTAAGCGAGTTTTAGATCCAAATAACATTATGAATCCAGGTGTTTTTCTGGAGGACTAAATATGAAACTTGAAGAACTGATTTCTGAATTGTTGATGTGCCGTAGATGTGGGCTATGTAGGGATCCAATAGACGTGGAGCATGGTATTGATGGTACCTGTCCAATCTGGAGAAATTCCACAGGGTTTGAAACGGATTTTGCAAGAGGAAAAATACAGGTAGCTTTGGCTCTCCTTCAGGGAAACTTAGATGTTGCTCCGGAGATGGCTGAAAGCTTGTATAGATGTACATTGTGCAATAGTTGCGGTGTGATTTGCCCCGCTGGACTGGAAGTAGCGAAACTGCTTGAAAAAGTTAGAGAATTCGTTAGCAGTAAGATTTACGTATCTGAGAAACATGCAGTAATTGCTGAGAGTATAGAGAAATACGGTAACCCTTATCTGACTCCTCCGGATAAGAGATTTGAATGGTTAGGGAAAGATTTATCGAAAATGCCTGATGAGGCTGAAATTGTTTATTTTGTTGGTTGTACAACATCTCTTAGAACTCCTGAAATTGCCAAGGCAACAGTAAAAATATTGAATTCGACAGGTACGGATTTTACGGTTCTAAAGAACGAGTGGTGTTGTGGTTCAATACTTTTACGTATAGGTTTTCGGAACGAAGCTATTAAAGCAGCTGAAAAAGTAGTTAAAGCAATTGAAAGCACTGGGGCAAAAACTGTGATTACTAGTTGTGCAGGATGTTTTCGCGTACTTAAGTACGATTATCCGGAGCTTCTGGGCGATGTAGGTTTTGAAGTGCTTCATACAACACAATTTCTTGATAAGCTTCTAAAAGAAGGAAAATTAGAGTTGGGTAAATTATCTGAACATATGAGGGCTACTTATCATGATCCTTGCCATCTGGGTAGACATGGAATGGTTTATGAGGAACCTAGAAACCTTATAAAACATATTTCGAACCTAGAATTTGTGGAAATGGCACCCAATCGACAGTTTTCCATATGCTGTGGTGCGGGTGGAGGGTTAAAACTATTGGAAGGGGCCCTCGCAGTGAAAATTGCATCTGAAAAAATTAGGAAGATATCAGATATGAAGATCAATGCATTATTGAGCGCATGCCCATTCTGCAAATATAATTTTGTGGATGCTGTCAATAGGCAGGAAATGGATATAAAGATATACGATGTGGTGGAACTGGTTGCTAAAGTAGTAAAATAAGCGAACTAGGAAAGTTTGTTTATCTTTATGTTTATTTTAAATTTACTCGATGTTATCAAAACCTATAACCTATTAATTTAAATTTCCTTTCACTTTATTTTTTACAAAATTGTTACAATGTGGGAGGGCCTTCTATGGATAATGTACGTGTTGCAATTTATGGTGTTGGAGCTATAGGAACGAACATAGCTAAATTTATACTTAGAAAAAGAGGCATTGAGATAGTTGCTGCTGTAGATATTTCTCCTGAGAAAGTTGGCAAAGATCTTGGAGAAATTCTGGGTTTAGAGGAAAAGCTTGGTGTTGTTGTATCAAGTGATGCTTCAGAAGTCTTGTTTAAAAGTAAGCCAGATGTAACTTTGCATGCTACTGGCTCCTTTTTGGATAAAGTGTATCCTCAAATAGTTGAAATTGTTGAAGCTGGGTCTAACGTTATATCTACATGTGAAACCTTGGCTTACCCTTACTATAGATATCCAGAGCTTAGTGAAAAGTTAGATAAATTAGCTAAGGAACGCGGTGTGACGGTGCTGGGAAGCGGCGTGAATCCTGGTTTCATATATGATACCTTAGTCGCTACTTTAACTGGTGTTTGTGAAACTGTTGAAAAAATAAGGGCAGTGAGATCTCTTGACGCTGCGAAACGTAGATATCCTTTCCAAAAGAAAATTGGTTTAGGCCTTAGTCCGGAGGAATTTAAACATAAACTTGACGCCGGGGAAATTACTGCTCACGTAGGTTATGCTGAGTCAATAATGTTAGTTGCTAAGGCTTTAGGGTGGAAAATCGACAAGGTCGAGGAAATTCAAGAACCAGTGATTGCAGAAAAAGATTTAGAGACCCAATACTTTAAGGTTAAGCCTGGAGAAGTAGCTGGAGTACGTGGATTTGGAATAGGCTATATGAATAGAAAAGAAGTTATAAGAGTGGAACTTGTAGCTGCTGTGGGAGCTGAAGATTATGAAGAAATCATAATAGAGGGCAATCCAAATCTACACTGGAGAAATAGTTTAGGTATACCCGGCGACATAGCAACTGTTGCAATGATCGTTAATATGATTCCACGGGTTCTTAAAGCGCAACCGGGTCTTCTCACGATGATAGAGTTACCTCCGCCATCTGCGGTTCTCGGGGACTTTAGAGATCTTGTGAAGAAAGACGTTTAAATGTCTTTAATGCTCATTATCTGAGTAACTTAGGTTTCAATCTTCTAAAACTTTTATTTTTGTTACACTTCCGTTTGGAAGTAGGGATGATGACACTATTTCAATCGGTTTGTTCAAGATTTTCTGAATCATGGCAGCAACGCTCATAGCCATGGGGCAAATACCTTCGTTGCCTGCAATTGCGTGTGATCTCTTGGCTAATAGGCAATTTTCAAGTTTGATTGTAAACTCGCCGTCGTTTATTTCCAGTTTTGCATCCGTAACAATAAGAGATTTTTTGAGTAGTTTTGCAAACTTGTCGAATACTTCTTCTATATTGCTCGATTCTTTTAATGTTTCTTCGAATCCAGATACTCTGCTAACGCTCTCTATGACTCGGGGTATGATGAAGTCTCTTAAAGCTGCTTTTCCTAAGAGCTCTGTAACAGATTTCTGTAGAGAGAAAACACAGCTGTGCATAAGACCTGCGATTTCTAAAAATTCTTTTGGCATCATGAAATCTATCATTTTTCTTTTTAAGCTCATCTAGCTCCCTCCTGACTGGTTTACCATCATTAATACAAGTAGTTTTAAAACTAAATCGGTTAAATTAACGATATAACTTGATTTTTTACTTAGTTTGTGCGAAAAAGCTGAGAGTAAAATATATTTGTCGAATATGCCCATGCATATCCACTTGTTTTTTCCTCGCATAACAATTAACTCTACACCGTCGACTTTGAAACAGTCACATAGTTTTTTAGCGATAGAGTACGTCATAGAAAGAAGACTTTTGCGTTGTTTCGCATCTGCACCTCTTTGTTTTGTCTCATATATGCAGTTGCCGTTTGAATATTCAATTACTAGGATTTCGTTGGCATTGACGATATCTCTATAGGTTTCAAGCAGTTTCTTTATGTCACAGGAGGTTAGTATCTTTTTTAGATCTTCTTTTAGTTCGTTGAACATGTCTAAGTTACCTGTCCATGAGGGCATGTAAGCTCCATATTCTGTGAGAAATAATCTTAGTATGGAATCAAGTATGGCATGTATAATGTTGTCTGGTAAATGTTTATTGCATCTGGCAGCAGTTATTATACCGTCTTTCTTTATGCAGCATATTTTTTCGTTTTTAAAGGTGAAGCCTGATAATTCATCTCCTTTAATTTCCTTTGAGAATTTTAAAATTGCAGATAGAAGAGCTGAGAATAGTTCTGGATTTACGTCTTTTAAGCTAACACACGGAACTAAACATTCACCTGTTTCAAGAAGAATATATAAATCTTTTAAAACACAGTTTTTTATCTCTGAAAAGTTTTCTATGTCGTTTCGGTCAATTTTTTCGGCACTTTTCTCTACGCTCATGGATATCCCTACGTTTTAGAGTTAAAAGCTGTTAATGTCGTTCCTCTTTCTTGGTACTATGTTGTAACATATAATATAACAAATATTAACTTTTCGACCATAACTCTACATGAGACTTAAATTTCAAAACCTTCATTCCAAATTAGAAACGCAAATTAGGAGCTACATATCTTAAAAATGAAGAAAGTCTGAAGATAAACAGTTTCATCAAGGTTAAGCCCAGAGAAATAATTGATAATAATCCTAAGAAAAATAAATATAAGGTAATGGTTTCGATACTATGTGCCAATAAAGAACGCTAGAAGAACTACTAGTTCTTCTAGCATCTTAGTCGATGGTTTCAGGAGGTTATTTTGTGGATTTTGATAAATTAGCTAAAGAACTTGGTAAAGCAGCTAAAAAATGAAAAATGATAACGCAAACTATGAGGTACATGAGTCTCTGGAACCTGGCCATGGTGAAGGAAATTACAAGTTTGTTTTCAAGGCGAAAAAGAAAGGAGGTTTCGGCTTTTTAAAAGCTGCTGTTAGGGTTGCTAAAGGAGCAATGTACGGCGGTTTAAGCGGGATTATTCGGGAAGCATCTTACGAAGTCAAGAGACAAATGTACAGAGCAACTTTCGAGCCGATTGATAGGAGTATGCGAGGAAGCGAAATCGCTGCGCTTCTCAGAAGATGGAGCGAAACCATTCCAAAAGGATATATAGAGGCCATAGGAAGCACTATTAATCTTCCAGAAAGTTCTTCGTTTATTTCCACTAAAATATCACCTGGAAAAAATTTCAATAACAATAGATTTTGCTAGGCTAAGGGCTATTGAATCTGCACCTAAAGAACAGATTTCTATAACTCAACCTACTATAACGCCTTCTCAACCTGCTCCTCCACCAGTTCCTCGGACCATTCCAATTCCAGTTCCTGTTATTCCACCAGTAATTCCAAACATTAAAATGGTGCTTCCATCAATCTACGTTGCTGGATCGTTAAGGAATGTTGAAAACGGTTTTGAACTTTCGTTTTACAATAATTTAACAGATACTGTAATCGTAGCTCCGATAGAATTGAAAGTGGACGGAATAGCAATGGATACAAATCTAACTTTTATTCGCATCAGAGATAAGGAGATAAAGTCAGGTGAAATATCACTTTCAAATCCTTTAACTTTTAGTAAAAACGATAGAATGATAATTTTTGTTAGCGGAACGAAACTACCAGAAGGAGTTCATAGAATCGATGTAAAAACAAATATACAGGGCTTTGGGGAAGTTTCTTTCACTGTACAAGATCAGATATAGATTAAAACTTTTTTATTTTTAAATAATGCTATGATTTCCAGTGTTTTTAGATGGATTATTTCTAGCTAATATGTTTTTAGGACCGTAAAGTATAAATATTCCTTTAAAGTAAGTAGGATAAAATATCCTATAGGGCAGTGAGAGAATGAATACATTATCGAGTACGACGAAAAGCAGAAAAATCTCAGTCATTGCTATATTTGCAAGTATGGCAATAGCATCAGCATATGCATCATCTATGATACCAAATGTTGAACTAATGTCCTTTATGGTCTTTGTAGCCGGATACATTTACGGATCTTATGTTGGAACGTTGGTAGGGCTTATAGCAATGGGTATCTATGGTATGTGGAATCCTTGGGGCGGGGCAGTTCCACCGATTTTTATAGCACAAGTTGGTTGCATGGCTCTCATAGGCGCAGTTGGTGGAATAGCAAATAAAGTTTTGAATACGCCCGATTCCAATTCAGAGAAAGCATTAGGAGCTGCGGCCTTGGGGGGAGTGCTTACAATCATATACGACTTGATTACGAACTATGCTTACGCTGTAGCTTTTGGCTTAGCACAACAGTTCGTTCTCGTCTTAATAGCGGGGGCTTGGTTTTCACTTATTCACGTTATCAGTAATACTATAATTTTTGGAATACTTCTAGCCCCAGTGTCTAGAACACTGAAAAATACTCTTGGCCTAGACAACGGAACGGTGAGGGAAAATAAGTGGAGAGACGAATACTAATAGCTATACTTTTCGCCATAATAATTGTCTATGTTTCAACCTTCACAGTTTTAATGTACTTAACTCCGCAGTATTCACCAACAGAAAACCCTCAACAAGAAATTAAGCCAGCATATAACATTACCGTTATAATTGACTATGGAAATGGAACTATTGAAACTTTTACAGGAATTAACTTAGACCCACCAAATACTACTGTTTTTCACGCCCTACTACTAGTGGCTGTCGTGGAGTACCATTATGAAGGCCCGTACGTCTTTGTTGATGCCATAAATGGTGTTAGAAACAACGAGAACAATAACAATAAGTGGTGGCAGTACTGGGTTAACGGAGAACTTCCAATGGTTGCGGCTAACAAATACTATCTAAATAGCAACGATGTTGTTGAATGGAGATATTGGCCCTCACAATTCTCGAACACAACATCAATGTTCTCCAATAAAGTGAATAATTGTTGTATAAATGAAAATTGGAGGTAGAGGCATGAAGAGATGGAAATATGTGAAAATTACTTTAACTTTAATGTTTTTAGCCTGTATTCTAACTTATGCTAGCTTTAATGGTGTTATTGCAGCATCTAGTTGGCGTGTGAAAGTAGGCCAAACAATAGAATGGGAAGTCGTGAAGTGTATGGAGGATCTTTTGTGGTGGTGGGATGCTAAAACAGGACTCGTCAAAGTTAATATTTCAGCTAGAGACACGATAACATTGACTTTTACAAACATTACTGAGAAGGAGGCCTACGCGAACTTTACAATCGGCAATTTAACGGTTGAAGATATTGATTTAACTACGATCGGCTTTAACCTTGCAATAGGTTTCTGGCCCTTTTCCCTAAGCCTGGTTGTTCAACCAATTTGGGAAAATATCACAGAGGCAGCTAAAAACAACAACGTACAGATAATCGAGGAGAAATCTGCAGCCTTCTATTTAGGTCTTCCAAGACACGTTATAATATTCGGTAATGAAACAGCTGATGGTAACAAATTCTACCTAGTTTACGATAAAGCTTCAGGAGTTTTACTAGAGGGATACAGCAAATACATGGGCTACGAATTAGAAATAAAAATTAAAAACACAGACGTAAAACTAGGAGTCAGCGAATGGTTCTTACCGACGATCGGCGGCGCGGCTGTAGTAATTATAATTATCATAGCGATAGTTATTAAAAAGAAAAGCATAAAGTGAATATTTTTTCACCTTTATTCTTATTTTGTACATGGAACGCACCACTAAATTTTAAATGACGTACTTCCTTTTATTTACTTGGATCGAATTAAGATGACAGGATTGATTTTACATGGAAGGCTTTCAATTTCCCTCTCTAGCCAGTAATTACCGACTAAAGTAGGGTTTCATTATTTTACTCTTTAAATGATATATAAGAGTTTTGGAAAGTTGCACCGACTTCTTAAGAATATTAAGAAAAGAGAGTATAATCCCGGTGACTATTTCAAAGGCTTATTGGTACGGCAAGATTTAGATATTTTCTGTCTCATGTTTACACAATAGATTTTTCACGAATCTACAATATACTGCAGCAAAATTTAGGGGACATAAGAGAATACTTAAAGACGCTGACAGAAAAGTTAAAGGAAAGAGGAATAGACATAAGAAAACTTTAACAAAACGTTCAGAGGGTATATTGAATTTCTAAACTTACAATTTCAATGTTATTATTTGGAACCGTTTATGAAAGATTTCTCAGCAAACTTTTAAGACATGAAATTCTATGTACTTTAGGGATTGGGTATGGGCGTTAAAATACCTCGGCTTTTGATGGGTACGAGCCCTTTTATTGGTGCTGGGCAATTTGGTGTAAAAGCTTTCAAATACTACATGACTTTTTACATGGTTCCGGAAAACATGGTTAAACTTTTTGTTAAGAGCTTTGAGCTTGGCGTTAAAGCTGTTCAACTTCTTGCTGATAAGCCTATAAAAGCTTTAATTGAAGCTTCTAAACGAACCAATGTTAAGCCGTTTGTAGTTTATAGTACAGATCTCACTGATGACAGATTGATAGCTAGAATAAAAACGTTAAAACCTTTAGAACCGGAGGTTATAGCTATTCACGCTGAAATTGCTGATAGAAGAAAATTGGATATTATAAATAGGAATGTTAAGATTTTAGAGGATCATGGAATAGTTGCGGGCTTAGCTACACATCAGCCAGGCGTAACTTTGAAGTGGGTTGAAAAAGAAAATGTCCCTGTGGAAGTGGTTTTAGCTCCTCTTAACAAAATTGGGTATGCTATGGATCCAGATTTTAATGAATCCCTGGAAGCCATTAGGTCTTGTAGCCGCACGGTAATTGCTATTAAGCCTCTAGCTGCCGGAAAAATTAAACCTTTAGAAGCTTTTGAATTCGTGTATAAATATGTAGACAGTGCAGCTGTCGGTGTGGTAAGCGAGGAAGAAATGCGTGAAACTTATGAAGCAGCTTTTAAAGCCTATGAAAAAATAAAGGGATCCCCTCCATGAGCGACAGACAAATATTTATTAGTCTAAGAGAATTCGCAAAAGAGGAATTTGAAACAAAAAGAGCTAAAAAAGTAGAAGTCTTAAAAATCAAAAGAAAAGGAGCAATCCACTATAAGCTTGGACCCGTAGAATACATTGTTTTCAGCCATTTTAGAGATTCTGTCCGCATATACTATTTTCTTCATGGAGGCTTCCTTGCCGGCGCAGATACAGTTAGCATCGAAGACTTTAAGCGGTTCTGTAAACTATTAGAGGGAAAAGCTAAACTTTTGATGAAATTAGAAGAAAAAGTAGAAAAGCCTCCAACATTACCGGAACTCTCGGCCCAACTTCATAAAGAATTTCTAAAAATCTTAGAGAAGTTGAAATATTTATGTAACCGTAAGCCAAGAAACATTCCTGTAATTATTTTAAGGAAAGAGTTAGGTAAGTTTTTGGTTAGACAAGAGGAGAAGATTCTTCTTGATGCTTCCCTACTTGAAAAATCCTGTGAACCATTTCTA
>JAEOSG010000094.1 GCA_016840485.1 Candidatus Baldrarchaeota archaeon | reverse complement strand
CGTTGTAATTACAGGAAACGTTGGCCCTAATGCGTTCATGGCACTACAACAAATAGGAGTCCAAGTCTTTTCATGCCCACCAGGAATGACAGTAAGAGATGCTGTACAAAAATACTTAGCTGGAGAACTACCTCCAATTACAGGGCCCACAGGCCCGGGACATATGGGTATGGGTCCAGGAATGGGTCGTGGACGTGGAGCAGGCATGGGTAGAGGCATGGGCAGGGGACGTTGGAGAGACACAGGTAGTTGGTGAATTCACTAAGTTTAGGAGGAAAATCTTTGAATGTGGCGGAGCTTCTCAATGAAACGCATAAATTCAATGTACCAACGATTTGCGTTACGGGCGGTAAAGGTGGAACAGGAAAATCAACGATAGCTGTTAATCTTGCAATCTTTTTTACACTATTAGGGAAAAAGGTTTTACTGGCAGATTGCGACGTTGATGCTCCCAATATAGCAATTCTTCTCAACGTAAATTTAGGTTCTCGTGAAGAGGTTCATCAATTTGTGCCTCAATTTAATTTAGATAAATGCATTAAATGTGGAAGATGTGCAGAAGTTTGTAGAAGTCACGCCATACTTCATGTTAAAAATAGTTTTCCCATATTTTTTAAAAGTCTGTGTACAGGATGTGAAGCGTGTAAATTAGTCTGTAAATCTCAAGCAATAGAGGAAGGATATAAAGTAATTGGATGGACATCTATAGGTTCCGCATATAACATAGACATTGTTTCAGGCGAGCTTAAGCTGAAAGAAGCTGAGTCAGCAGCTGTTGTAATAGCTGTAAAGGAAAGAATACAAAAAATGTTGAATACAAATAAATATGATCTGGTTATTATTGACACTGCTCCAGGAGCACATTGCGATGTAGCTCGTTCAATGATAGGTTCAGATATTGCTTTAGCTGTCACCGAACCAACACCTTTCGGGGCACATGACCTAGACCTAATATTAAAGCTGGCTGAGAGAATTAATGTGAAAATGAAAGTTGTTCTAAACAGATCAAATCTTTTAGAGAACCATGACGTTATTGAAGAGATTTGTAAAAAACATTCAACAGATATTATTGCAAAAATCCCACTGGATGACCATATTCTTAGAAGCTATGTAAAAGGAAAGCCTGTTCTCCTAGACAACCTAGATAGCCCCGGTGCAAAAGCTTTGATTGAATTAGGAGGAAAAGTTAAAGGAGTACTTGAAATATGAAAGAAGTAGTCATTGTAAGTGGCAAAGGCGGTGTCGGCAAAACAAGCTTAACAGCTTCATTAGCCTACTTGTTTTCTTCAAACAATGCGCGTTTAATGGTTGTTGATACGGATGTTGATGCTCCTAATTTAGCTCTTCTTCTTAAAGGAGAAAAAGTGGAAGAAATAAGTGTTAAAGCATCGGAAAAAGCCTTCATAGATTATGCTAAATGTGACGGCTGCGGAATGTGTGTTAAATATTGTAAAGAAAACGCTATACTTTGGGATTCGAAGGAAAATAAACCGTATATTTTTGATGTTTTCTGTGAAGGCTGCGGCGTCTGTGGTGTGGTTTGCCCTAGAAAAGCAATAAAAATAGAACTTGTTGAAAACGGTTCGATAGTTATTTCGCGTTCAACATATGGTTTTCTAGTGGTTACAGGTCAATTAAAAATAGGTGAAGCAGGTTCAGGGAAAATAGTTATGGAAGTCAAACTAAAAGCTAATGAAATTGCAAAGAAAAACAAAGCTGATATTCTTCTTGTAGATGGTCCGCCCGGTACTGGCTGCCCAGCTATAGCAGCGGTCTCAGGTGCTCATTACGCCATATTAATAACTGAACCTACACCAGCAGCTCTAAGCGATTTAAAAAGAATATATGAGATTGTTAAACATTTTCAAACTCCAAGCGGACTTGTGATAAACAAAGCTGATTTAGAGGAAAACTTTAAAAAAGAAATTTACAAGTTTGCGGAAAGAGAAGGTATTCAAATTCTTGGAGAAATCCCCCTTGATAATACGATCCCCTACTCACTTGCACAGGGAATTCCAGTCATTGAATACGCACCAAATAGTCCTGCTTCAAAATCCATAAAGAAAATCGCTGAAAAAATCCTACAAACGTTTTTAGGTGAGTAATGATGAGTAAAGAAGAAAAAGATGAAAAAAGCGTAGAAAAGGAAGCCACACCTGAAAAGCCGAAATTTAAGGTTTCTGGTGGAAGGCTTATAATAGAACATAAGAAAATTGCTGAAAAAATGAAAAACATTAAACATAAAATAGTTATAATGTCTGGAAAAGGCGGAGTCGGCAAGACAACAGTCGCCGTTAACTTAGCATTTGCATTTGCATGGAAAGGCTACCAAGTAGGCATACTTGACGCAGACATACATGGACCAGATGTCCCCAAAATGCTCGGAGTTGAAGGACAACACCCAATGGGAGGACCAATGGGAATATTCCCAGTCATAGGACCACTAAACATCAAAGTAATGTCCATGGAACTCCTACTAAAAGATCCAAAAACACCAATCATATGGCGAGGTCCCCTAAAAATGAAAGTAATCGAACAGTTCTTATCAGACGTAATATGGACAGCTCTAGATTTTCTGATCTGCGATTTGCCGCCAGGAACAGGAGATGAACCGTTGAGTATAATGCAGCTTATTCCCGAACTTGATGGGATAATTATTGTGACTACGCCTCAAGACGTCGCGTTGCTTGATGTTAAGAAGGCTATTACGATGGCTAAGCAGCTGAATGTTAGGGTTCTTGGTGTTATCGAAAACATGGCTGGGTTTATTTGTCCACATTGTGGGAAAAAGACATACATTTTTGGTGTCGGTGGTGGCGAAGAAGCAGCGAAGGAGATGAATGTGCCCTTTCTAGGAAGACTTCCGTTGGACATGAGGATTAGAGAGGTTTCGGATCAAGGCAAGCCTTTCATTGTGGAGCATCCAGATAGTGAGGCGGCAAAATCCTTCATGCAAATAGTTGAGAAAATAGAGGAAGAGTTAGGCATCAAAATTTAAAAAGGTTTATTTAGATGTGTGAAGTATTATATTATGACCTGCTTAAACTTCTAAGGTGGCATTGGTGATCTCCAACCTGTAGGCGAGGAGTAGTCCATGAAGAAGTGCCAAGCAAATTGCAAATTTTTCCGATGCGCAAGGAAATCACTGGAAATAAGGAGAACAGGGCGAAAAGTCGAATATTACTGCAGATGGGTCGGTGACCTTTGTGAAGGAGGAGGCTGCACATACGCAACCTGTGTAAAGCACGCTTTACGTTCAGACGGTACATGTAGTCTCGCTGAACCCAAAAGGAAACCTAGAAGAACAATTAGAGAAAGAAAAGAAAGTGAAGAAAAAGTCCGTTTAGGAACAAAGGCGTTAAAGAAGTTCAAGGAATACGAAAAATTTATCGAAGAGATGTAATTTTAAAACTTTATACTTCTTTTCCCTCTTTTATCTTTTCATTTTCTTTTTCTTCCTTCTCGACTAAAATGGGTGCTTGGGGAACAATAAAAATTTCTTTACCTTCAACTAAAGCAGATATAACTTTCTTTCTAGCACTCTTAATAAGTCTCCAAATAGTTCCGCGTGAAACTCCCATTCTTTCACCTGCTTCTTCCTGTGTCAACCCCTCAAAGTCAATTAAACGAAGAACCTCATATTCATCATATGAGAGAAAGACAGGAGGCTTAGGCGCGCCAACCATGTTTTTTGGTAGAGATGGCGTAAAATGTTTTACAAATGGCAGTTCACTTATAATTCTAGGTTTCATAGGTCTTCCAGGGCCTTTAATTCTTCCCCAACGCCAACGTTTCGGGCCAGGCACATCACTCACCACAACAACTACAAGTACTATGTTAATGCCTCTTCTTAAAATTACCGAGCATCAATATTTATGGTGAAATCAATGTTTAACAGCTATGTACAAGATAAATGTAAAAACGTATACGTAAATTCTGTGTATGCCATTTATGAATTTTTCCTCTCTTTTTGACTTGGTTGCTAAATAGGGCCATTAGTAATACTTAAATATGTATTACCATTTTAAATAGTACCTCTGGAGGTCTAACCTTGAGTAACTATACTGTGGTAACTGGAAAAGTACCTAAAAAACTTAAAGAAAAGGCAAAACAACTTGGAATAAACATCAATAAGGTTATTAGAGAAGCTCTAGAGAATGCTGTTAAAGAAAAGGAAGACCAAATTTTCTTAGAAAGTTTGAATGATGCAGCAAATATCCTTAGCAAAATTAACATAAAAAGAGTGGTACAGAACATTAGAGAGGATAGGGAGACCAGATGAGTTATCTTCTTGACGCTAACGCCTTTTTAGATCTTATTCGTCAAAGAAATATGAAAATTAAAGATCAATATATCCTTGATCTAACAATCTACGAAACCGGAAATGCCATTTGGAAGGAACATGCACTTTTTAAATCTATAACATTGGATGAAGCCCTCAAACTTATGATCAATATCCAAAATATCGTTTCAAAAATGAAAGTCATTAGAATACAAAAAGATTTAGACAAGATACTGGAAATAGCATTTCGAAAACATTTAATTTTTTATGATGCCGCATATCTCTATTTTGCTAAGAAATATAATCTTACCTTAGTAACAAACGACAGCAAATTATACGACTCCGCTAAAGACGAGGAAATAGAGGTTCTGAAAAGCAGCGAATTTCAAGAATGAACCAAAATTTAACTGTAAAAAAGTTAAGAGATAAAGGAGAAAACCAAGTTACAAAACTATAACATATTAAATAATCAGTGTATCTCCACAATGTATTTCTTTGAAAGAATCTCTTAATTTATCTGACAGATATTTCTGAGCCTTAAAACCTGTGCAGTGACATGCAGCCACTATTTGCGGCTGATTTTTATAAATGAAGTCTACTGTTTTTTCTATTTTTTCCTCGTTTGCGTCGATGAGATGTAAACCACCTATAATAGCATAAATTCGTCTTTCACCAGTAATTTTTTGTGCATGCATTAAAATGTTCACTATTCCTGAATGACTACAACCAGTAACGATGATTAACCCTTCAGTATGCTTTATGATGATGGCTTGATCATCTAACATGAAATCTCTCTCAAACCTATTCTCTTTAACATAATAAAATGATTTTGGGGGTTCCTCAAAATCTGTTACCCTTTCTACTTCCCCAGTTGTAAGTATAGCCTCCGACAATTTAAACGAATTAACGCACTGCGAAACTATAGCGCCTCTCTCCCTTAATTCATTAATATTAAAAGGTATACCTACGTATTCTATCCCTTCTTCCACGCAATATTTTTGTTTAAATGCGTCGGGATGTGCAACAATAGGAAGATTACTACCATTAATTTTTTCTAAAAGCTTAAGTAAACCACCAGTATGATCGTAATGTCCATGACTCAACACAACAGCGTCAACATTCTCAAGTGGAGCTGAAAGTTTTTTCGCATTATGAAGTAGCACATCGCCAGTTGCTCCAGCATCTAAAAGCAACGTAACTTTAGACCCATCTTCATGTTCAGCTTCCAAAAACACGGAAAGACCATGTTCAGCAATAAAACCTTTCCTTAAAGTTGCATCCTCCACAAGTACCTTCAACTCAACTTTCATAACATTTAAACTCATTACGCATCACTTCCAGTCCTTATGATGTAAACATTAATCAAAACGTTAAATGTCAAGTTTAAATTTTTCTGAGAGTTTATCCAAATCATTTATTATATATGTGTAGACGTACTTTTGCCATCTTCCAAATTTCTCAGAAGCACATCTTTTAACAATTGGAATCATAGCTCTAAGACTCCTATCTATTTTGATTTTAAATAGTTGACAAAAAATTTTTACACTCCAAACATCAACGGGGAAAGATGTATGAGGAGTAATAACTTCAGCAGAATACTCACCAATTCCCTTAAGACTCATTAATACACGTTTGGCTTCTTCAGCTTTCATATCTGCAAGTTCCTTAATGGTTGGAGCTTTTTGAGAAACTATAGCCTCCGCGCAAGCTTTAATAAAAGTAGTTCTGTAACCCAAATTACATTCACTCTTCAACTCCTCCTCACTTACATCAGCTATTCTCGTTGGAGATGGGCACACAGTAACTTCAACATCATCAAACATTATTTTCTCACCATAATTCCTGTATAGTAGCTTGATCATACGTTCAGTTCTGCCGTAAGAAGCCATTTGCAAAGTAATCGCCAATATAACCGCACTAAACAGATCGGGAAAAGAACATACACGCATACCATACAGATCTTCTACACTTTGCTTCAAATATGGAAAACCCTCAGCAAACATATAAAAACTTGTAATGTCATCTTTTAAACCTAGACATCTGTCGACAATTTCTACTATTTCCTTCTCTTCTCTGTTTGAAAAAGAAGCTTCAGAAAAAACCTCTAACAATACTTTAGGCTTTTGCAAAGATCCCGTAGCTTTGACTTTAAGGCCTACAGGTTTATCATTATGAAGTCTAATACCAGACCACATGACTCCCTTATAATATTTTTCGTAAGGTGTAATCCAATACCAGTTGACACCAAACCTTGTCCTTTTATTTACAGTCAAATCGAAGCTATAGGGAGGCAGACATTCCAATTCATAGCTAAAAACTTTAGATAAATCTCTCCTCCTCATACCCATATACAGTAACCTCTATTAAAGTCAAAGATTTATTAAAAGTCGTGTAAGCCTCTTTTTAAATCTATTTTCTCTATTAATAAATATTAGAGAAAATACGTGAAGTTATAGCCTTCAAGTTTCACGCATAGAGACTTTTTAATATTGTTAAAGCTCTTTTTACTGCTTTATCCACATTTTTTCTAGCGAATGGGAATGGTTTTTTAAATTCTATCGATACTACTGTCTCATTGAAGTTCTTGTTACGCCAAGCTTTTACATTTATCTCTTCATTATCTATTTCTTCGGACTTTAAATCTAGTAAACCTTCAATTTCAAGTCTAACCCCTGTTATTCTAATGTTCTCTACTCCCACAATTTTTATACCTGGTTTTACTTCGCTACCCACCTTGTATCTGTTCAATAAACAATCTTCATAACACGGTAATGTGGCATTTTTCTTAGGTTTAAGAATTATCCATCCTTCAACCCATATGATCGCGTCTATACCTTTCTTTACGTTTTTTATACGTATAGAGCCTATTCCCTCTGATTTCACTTTTCCATCGTCATAAACTAAGTTAAACCACTTGGTTTGTAAAACTAATTTCACATCATCTACCACGGTTTCAATTTCATCAAATAATCCCATGTCAATCACATATTACTTATTTTCTCATATAATTTCTTGAAGTAACACTTTTAAATAACTACATACCCGATATATCTCAACCTAGCAAGTATGGTTACATCGGCATTTCGCAAGGTAGTTTAAAAAATTTCATCAACCATATTTGGAGAGGTTTTTATGTCAGGTGAGGAAGAAAAGGGCGTTATAAGGATTAGTATAAGTTTGCCCCCTAAACTACTTGAACAGCTTGATGAATTCATAAAAAATGTAGGATATGCCAGTAGATCTAAAGTTATTCAGGACGCGATACGTCGTTTTATAACTGAGCACGAGGTTATGTGGAATGAGGAAGAGGAAGCTGTGGGGTTAATTGCGATAGTCTATAGACACGATATTAGAAAGCTTGAAGAGGAGATTACAGATATCCAGCACGAGTATACACAGGCTATAACAAGTACAATACACATTCATCTGACAAGAGAAAGATGCTTTGAAATAATAGCGTTAAAAGGAAAGGTAAAACATATGAGGGAGTTATTAAACAGTTTAGAGGGAAAGCGTGGAGTCGAACACGCAAAACTATTAATCGTATCCAAAATTTGATTCTGCAAAACTCTTCGTATTAAAACATGCTTTTAACATTATGTTGAATTATCAAATTTTGTGGAGGAAAAATTTTGCGCCTCTTAAAGAGGGCATATCTAGCGTTACTCGAAGCTTTATATTTCTTTTGGCTAGTAAAGAATGCGCTTATTTATTTCTTATCGTTAACAGCAGCTTTTCTAATTGTAGCTTTTCTTTGGAGAATTCCTCTCTCTAGAAAATATTACATTATTTCTCACATTAAATTATGAACCTCATAACGTAGGAGAAGCATTATGTCTCCTCATAACATTACTTATTGAATTATCACCTATTATGGCTTTTGTTGAGGTGAGAACTTTGAGCTATGATGATAAAGCAAAAATAAGAGCGCAGCATATGCGAGATCATATTGTAGTTATAGGTTGTGGTCATCTTGGGAAAAGAGTTGCCGAGGCACTTATTGACTTAGATCTACCCTTTGTCTTGATAGTTTTACCGGAGGATAGAGAGAGAAACGAATATGTTTGCCATTTAATGGAAAAAGATATACCTGTTATTTTTGGTGATGCAACTTTAACTTCGGTTTTAACAGCAGCTAATGTTGAGAAAGCGAGGGCAATTATCATCTCAATAAATAATGATTATTTGAATCCAGTAATTGCTGACCGTGTACGAAAGTTAAATCCAAAAGCTAAGATTATTGTTCGAATATACAATGATGATATTGCAGATTTATTGAGAAAAAGTGGTGCAGCTGATGAAATTCTAAGTACAAGCAAAATCTCAGTATTAGAATATGTAATGGGATGTTTTCTCGATTTAATTACAGAGGTACCCCGCCCTTTTATCATAAGAGTTCATGAAAATTCGAAACTCGTAAATATGAGTGTAGAGGAAGTTGAAAACCTCACAAAAATGAAGATTTTATATATCCTTAGAGGTTCTGAATGGGTTACTGCTCAGGGACAAACTATAAAGGCAAATGATATTCTCTTCGTCTACGGAGACGTACCATTCATGAAACATTTTCTCAAATTACTGTTTTAATGACGCGATAGTTGATAACAACTGACTAACTTTTTAATTTAGCTCTGTGTCTTATTTTCTATTTGTATTATTGTTCTTGCTAGTTTTTTAACTTCCTCAGATTTATAGAGAGAGTCAATTATCATCATGAGTGCTTTTTCCAATTCTTCTCCGTGAATGTTTTTTACTTCTAGTTTTTTCATAGTTTCATAAATAAAGTCTATTATTGTTATATCTTCCGTTTTTGGAGTTTTTCCTACTTTCACTATAATATGCCACATTTTTTCAAAAGGTACAAAATGAACTTCTTCGCCAAATAGTTGCTTCTCTACCTCATAGTATATTCGTAAAATATTCTTTGATACCTCTCCCTCCCTAATGTTAGAGACATCAAACTTTTTTTCTCCAACTAAGCAATTTGCAGCATCAAGTAGCAATTTTACAATCCGAAAAGTATTTTTATCACCTCTATCCAGCGATCTAAGCGAAGTGTATATTGCTGGTAACAGGTAATAATCCTTTTTAAACTCCTTTTCAGCTGCCAGTAACTCTTCTACCTCAACATCCTCAGAATATTTTCTATAAATCTCTTCAGAATATTTTCTTGCCTTTTCATCCCTAAATATAATTGAGTAGTTTAATGCAGCTTCAGACACCACTTTAACAAGTAGTTTATTGTCTTTCTCAATTGCACATTTTAATGCATCAAGTATAAAAGTTAAACAAGTCTTATCCAACTATTTTCACCTTTAAATTAAATTTCGTAGTCTGATAGTTTGATTTTTCCCTCTTTCTCGAATTCTTCTAATCTGGCTACTTTTTCCATATATTCAGCTAATTTTTCCTCAATTCTCTCCTTAGAGACAAGAGGGGTAGCGCCTTTTCCCTTTTCTATCTTAAATGGTACCCAAAGGGGCACTGTTTTTGCTGGCAGTTTTCTAACTCTAATTTCTCTAACTAGAATTCCCTTATCAAGAAGCTTTGGGTGAAATCTTATGTCTATCGCGCCATCAACCATGTAGTCTAGGAGAAGGTAAAATTCCTCCATTAACCCTATGCTTGCACCAAAGAAAATAGGA
>JAEOSG010000292.1 GCA_016840485.1 Candidatus Baldrarchaeota archaeon | reverse complement strand
TTTGGGTGTTTGTGGTTTTCACTCTCCTTTTGGTTTGTCTTGTTAGTTTTTGGTTTGGTGGTTTTTAAGGGGTGTCTTAGAAGTTTAATTTGTGTGTTTTGTGTTGGAAAATGGTGTGGTTTTTCTTGGTATTTTCCTAGCCCCCTAGCCCTCTATTTTTTGGGTGGGGTTTTAAGAAGAGTTAATTTTTGGAGTCGAAAACAACCAATAAACACCCTACCCCCTCTATTTTTTATAATGGGTGGGTTTTAATTGGAAGTATCATTACATTAAGGTTTTTAGTTGTTCGATTTCTTTAGTTAGAACCCCGTGTATGGGTAGTTTATTGGTTTATGGTGAGGCTTTAAATAATTATACAGACTTTTATGTAAGCCTAGTTTGTCTCGCTCCCCAAGGCAGGAACTCCGCGTGAACTAACCTCTTTAAACGAATTTTTCCTCTTCTAACTTCTTCAATGGCTCCAAGTTCTCTCAGTATTCTAAGGGTTGTTCCTACTGTTCGAGGATCATATAAAAATCTCACTTTAGTTCCCCAAATACTGCATATTTTGTCTGCGATTTCTTTGGAAGTACACTTAATGTTATCTAGTTGAAACTTTTTCTCAAAAGCAATGGTAACAATAGCATTAAGTACATTTATTATAAATGGATAAAAGCATTCGCACATTTCTCTTAGAAAAGCCTCATTTGAAGTTCTTATAAGGTCATAAATTTCATAACCTTTAGGTGTAAGCAGGTTCCTATCGTCAAGTAATTCCAGAGAACGAAGGGTTATCAAATGATTATAACCTTTTGCAGCAATATGTGGGAACTTCTTTTCAATGGCGTCCAAAATTTCGTCTTGCGATAATTTTTCAGGGTTTTTTCTACTCATGGAATGAATCAATTGAATAATATCTTTAAGGTGGTTAAGCTCCACATCTCGAATATAAAATGTTCTCGGGAGTTGGAGTTCCATTTCAACGGATTTGCTAACAGGATGCTTCTTCCGTTCATATAAAGTGCCGCTTTTAGAAACGAGATAAACTCTAATGTTTTTGGGTACTTTTAGCATATTTAATTCTTGCACTACATCTTCGGGACATATGAATAATGTTGTTGCTTTTTGCGCCATTTTGTTTTTTCGTCGCTGATAATCATATTGATACGCTTGACCTATGCCACGAGCCAATTCACCTATGTCTACGCTTCCTTTGCATTCAATGATGTGTAAGATTTCACCCAACCTATTCTTGGTAATAAAATCCGTAATTAACCCACCTATTATTAGTGGTTGTTCAGATAGTATTTGGTCTACTTCCGGTTGATTTTCTAACCATTTCCTCACATATTTTTTCACGGTGTTTTCGTTCAAAAGTAGTTCCCTCTATTATTTTAAGAATCTGCGATATCCTTTTCTAACTTTTCAGGTTCTTTTCTAAATATTAGGCAGTATTGATGACATCTATTTCCTACCCATGCATTATAAATGCCTAAAGGCAGAAGAGGCTTGTCATTCTGTAACCATATCTTTTCATCTTTAGGCACCCATTTCTTGCTTAAACTTATTAGTGTATCAAAAGCCAGAGGATAAAGTCTGCCTTCATAAAAAACGTTATTTGTTATTATAACTAAATATCCAAAATCTTTTAGAACTTCATAAACGCCATCAAAAATTTTTTTCTGCTCCGATATGAATTGTTTATAGTCATCAATATTTCCAATGTCCTCTTGCTTATCACCATAGTAAGTATCTAGTCCTTTTTCTCCTCTTTCTTTTTGCCGGATATAATTCCTCTTTAACTGATTCCAATAAGGTGGAGATGTTATACAAAAATCTACTTTGGGTAAGTTATACTCTTTGAATATGTTTACGATATTTCTCGAGTCTCCAACGATAACTATCTCCCGAACTTCTTCATGCTTGAGCAGTTTTTTTTGGCTCAAGCGTTTTCTGGCTATTTCAGCATATTCTGGATAAATTTCGATACCAATACCATTCCGCATGGAGTTTTGAGCGGCTACTAAAGTGCTTCCAGTTCCAAGGAAAGGATCTAATACCCATTGGTATCTTTTAGTAAAAAACTTGATAAATTCTTCCACCAATGTTTCTGGAAAACATGCAGGATGGAGCATTTTAGTGTCTTCTCTAGGTGGCGGATTATGGATGAACCAGCTTTTTGTAAATTTAATCCATTCTTTACCAGTCAATTCATTTAATTTGTTAGTTCGAGGTTGTTTCTGTGTAGTTTGTTCCACCATCAGTGTTCCCTTTTAATGTTTGTTCTTACTCACTTATTTCGGTTTCCATGACTGTAACAAGACAGTAGAAATACCCTTCGCCTAGACAACTAGACATACCATGTTTACTCTATACTTTAACTAAATTTAAATCTACATCCAAACCAAAATACAAGACAAAAGAGGAGCAGCAACAACCCATGCAAACCAAACAAAACCAACTAGCCCTCATAGCTCAGCAAATTCTAAACTGTCGTAAATGCCCCCTACACAAAACCAGAAAAAACCCAGTCCCAGGCGAAGGCAACCCCCAAGCAAAAACCATACTCATAGGCGAAGCCCCAGGCTACTGGGAAGACATAAAAGGCAAACCCTTCGTAGGC
>JAEOSG010000291.1 GCA_016840485.1 Candidatus Baldrarchaeota archaeon | reverse complement strand
ATTAAGTAGTTTGTTTTTATTAGAAATAATCATAAAAGTAAAGATTAGAATTTTTATCATTATACCCTAGGACCCCGTTAATATAACACTCCATGGGTGGTTTCATGAAAGCGGAAAGGAGAGGAAAAGTACCATTAATTGGAAAAATCAATTTCCAAGATCTAATGAGATGCGCTTTGGATCTAAGTGCCTTGGATGTTGACGTCTACTTTAGACTATTAGATGGAGAAACAACAGTTAAAGAAATATCGAATAAATTAAACCGTAATAGAAGCACTATCCAAAGAGCTTTAACTAATTTAATTAATAAGGGTTTGGCCACCAGAGAGCCTAAAACTATGAAAAACGGTGGATATTATTTTGAATACAAAGCTATTCCACTAGAACAGGTAGAGAAAGACCTACGTGAAAGAGTCAAAAAATGGTATGCCAAGCTATCTACCATTCTAGAAGAACACATGTTAAATCATAAGAATTCAGGGTAAATAATCTGTAATAACATTTTAACGATTATTGCTGCCAATTTCCTCCCTATGGGTGTAGTTCCACTTTCAGAAATACTTAAAATCTTAATATTTTCGAGATTTGTTTGACTTAGCAGATCTTTTCCAAATAGGTAATCTAAAATAAGGTCTTTCGGTTTGGTGTATTTTCTTTTAATCTTTGCCCAGTAGAACCCGTTTTTTACAAAGGCATTGGGGTGTTTTTGTAAAAACTTCTTTACATGATCTATCATATCGACTGGGGGTCCTTTCCTTAGGAAATACGGTTCTATCTCCCTTTTTGGAAAGTAGAAGCCTAAAGCATAGATGGGGTCTTCAAAATATACTTCATGTATTGTTTTTCCGAACCTTTCCTCGCCAGTCTCCTCCTTTTCTAGGAGAAAGGAAAGACGGGAAGCTAATCTGTATAATTTATCTCTAAGAATAGCATAATGTAGGTTTTTAGTGTTTTTAAACTCAATAATAAGTAATTGATTTTTATATTTTCTTTCCTCTACTAAAGAAAGAGGCTTAATAGGTTTCTTAATAAAGTATTCTTTTGAGGGATTTGTAAGAAATTTTTGAGCTACATGATTAGCGTAAAGATATGCTCTTTTATCGATACTTGCAGCAGCATTTCTGTTTGGATCAGTTGGATCTACAATGATCAAAAAATCTTTTCCAAATTTTGGGTGTTTTCTCAGTTCTTCTGCTTTTCTGCCAAAAAAGTCAATTGGAGTTTTAGGTAAATTCTTAAGGTTCAATAGGACTCTTTCGAATGTTTTGTAAAAGTATATTAATAGCTCTACACTAAAACCCGTAAATCCGCTCCTTCCAATGGCGCACATATCGCCGTAAGTATAACAAGCCTTTAGAAAAGCCTTTAATAACCTTACTTCATCCCTTTGCTCTTTTGAAAGATTTTTGTGCACAAACCTAGAGTGGTGAGGTGTCCTATCAACTGCGGTTATCGGGCCACGTTTTAATAATTCTTGAAGTTCTAACCAAAAGCCAGCTAAAATATCTACATCAAAACCACTAATTTTAGCAGAAAGATATGGATGTTCAGCGTATGTTATTTTTATGTTAGTGCAACCGGCGTTTATAGCTGCGGGTTTAAACCATTCTTCAACAATTATTTCAAATTCTTTATGTAACTTGTCTCTCATCTCTTTTTTTGGAAGTTTCAAAATATCTTTATAGTCGTTGGGAGATAACGCAACAAAAATGTCTATATCGCTCGCTCCTCTCAGCTGCGTCTGTTTAATACCTGTACTACCTTCTTCTTCGACAAATAGAAATTTATACCCATTTTTAATGGCTATTTTCTCGATAGACTGTTTGAGACGATTAATAATTTCTTTTTGTTTCTCTATTTCACGTTTGGTAGGTTTTATTATTTTTAAGGCTTCGTTTTTTATCTCTCGAATTTTTCTAAGGTTCACTACATCCACCGTTAGGCAACATATAATTTACATACCTTAAAAGAAGTGTGCTTAATAAGGTGTTGATGATGAATCTAGTTGATATTCACTGTCACTTATCAATGAAACATTTTAAAAATGACCTAGATCAAGTTATTTCAAGGGCTAAAGAAAAAGGATTACTTTTAATTGTAACTTCCTCCATATCACCAGACGACTTCTTCTCTTCACTTAAAATTGTTAATAAATACAAGAACTACGTTTACGTTACCCTAGGTCTCCATCCCCCAGGAGTAACGGAAGAAACCTTTAAGCAAACAATCAAACTTATTGGAAAATATAAGAACATCATTCTAGGAATAGGAGAGGTTGGTCTTGACTTCTATCACATTAAATCGGAGAAAATGAGGAGATTTCAGCAGAAAACATTCAGAGAATTTATTAGACTTTCAAAACGACTAGAACTTCCACTGGTTATTCATAGTAGAAATGCTATGCAGCTTACTCTTAATATATTAAGGGAGGAAGAGGCCAGTAATGTTATATTGCACTGTTTTAGCGGAAACACTAAGGAGGCAAAAGTTGCGGTTGAAGAAGGATGGCTTATTTCCATCCCTACTGCTGTAGCTAATCGTCCGCTTTATCAGTCAATAGCTAAATTTGTTCCATTAAGAAGCATGGTCTTAGAAACTGATAGCCCATTTCTCTC
>JAEOSG010000093.1 GCA_016840485.1 Candidatus Baldrarchaeota archaeon | reverse complement strand
GGGTTGGGGTTTTAGTTATTTTGGTTTTTATTGCTATGATGGGGCTTTCTGTTATAAAATTAGTGTATCTAATTTTGATATATGCGGAAAACCTTGTTAGTATTGTGTTTTTCCCAAGTTTGATTCTGGGCTTAACTCTTGTTTTTTATGGGGCGTGGAGGATGTCTTTCGTTAGGGAGAACGTGAAGAAGGAGAGGTTGGAGGCGTTACTTGCTTCTTTGGGGGTTTATTTTGGCTTTATGTTGTTTTGCAGCGGATAGATTAACAAGTACTTTGATTGTTAGTCTTTGTGTATTGATAGGTATATCTATTCTTTTTGTTGGATGTTTTAAGGGAGCAAGATCGATACTTGATTTTATATATGGCATTAGAAGTCGTATATTGCGATTTTTAATGTTTTCTGGACTGTTTTTGTACATTGGTTGGCAGTTTTTTGTTTATGTTGTATGGGAATATCCAATGGGTGTGTATGATGTTATGTTATCAACAGTATTTGCCACCGTGACTTATGGTAAAGGGTCCTGAACATCTCTTAAAAAATTATGAAAAGGAACACGAAAAACTGTCTGTAATACTTTTTGGCACTAGGTGCATATGTTCTATTGCTATCTATACCAGTTTTGTTCGTGGTTTCGCTAAGGGTTGTAAACATTAATTGTATACTTATTGTCAACATACCTATTGTCAACAGGAAGCGCATAGGTTTGCGTTTTATTTAAAATTAGAAATTCATTATTGCGATTTAAAAACGATGGAGTTACAAACTTTGTTGTAAAGAACATCATAAACAAAGTAATGGTAAAATGGTAAGTAACATGGTCATGTTTTTGTGATTGGTAGTTTTCTTCCGGTGAGTGCATCGATTTCAATCTTATATTCTTTTTTGAAATCTATGCAGCCTTCTTCTTCGCTTATTCGAAATCCGTGGATGGTATAGTGTATTAACTTACCAGTTTTGTTTATGCATATGTGTAGGGTGAGTTCTGTTGGTTTTCCATGTATTTGGAATAGACAGTAATCTCCGTATTCACCTAAACCTCCGGTTATGGTTAAGTCATCTTTTTGTTCTATAAAGCGTAGTCTTTGTTTTGACAATTGGAGAATCACCGGGTATTTTGGTTAAACACGCATGTTTAAAGCTCTGGGTTTTTTATACTTTTTCGGTATTTAAATACCGAAAATCTTATATATGTCTGTAATGCTTATCCATAGGGATCACGTTCTGGAAGTAGTGATGGTGTGGAGTAGAACTGAAAATGAGACGAGCAGGTTATGAAATTATTGAGGATATATTGCTTTGCCTACTTGACAATAAAGTAAAGTCTGTGAAAGAGATAGCTGATAGTAGTCGTTTGGAATGGCATGAAGCTAAAATATATTTGGAGTTTATGAGTAATTGGGGGCTTGTAAAGAGGGAAAAGTTGAGAAAGGCCGATAGATATGTTATTTCTGAAATGGCAAGGAATCATTTTATAATGTCTATTAAAAGAGGAGATTGGGCTAAGAGTATTGCTGAGGTATTTAATAGGCTTGCTGTTTCTAACAGAATAGAAAAAGCGAACTATATATTGTTAAGGAGTATTAATGATCTTTTTAGGCTTCTTCATAAAGATATTTCAGATCGTATTGACATTCTTGAATCTATTAGTGTTTTAATTCACTCGATTGATTATCCTAATATGGTTTCACCTAAGATTCTAGAAGCTTTAACTCTTGAGGAACTAGAAAGTCACAGATTCTATAAGGATAGTGATGTGGCAAATAAAGTTCTTAGGGAAATTCAAGAAAAAATTTCATTTTTAATTTCAGAAAAGATGAGACAGAAAGGGAAATAATTCTGATTTATCAAACACGTATTTCTTTTCTCTAATTTACACAAAAATAACAGACTATTTATTTTCTTTAAATTCAAATACTTCCTTTATTCCTAAATTTGAGGAATTTGAATCATCAATAACGCTGCAATATTATACTTAGATTATTAGGAAGGGTAATTTATGAAAGAAAAGAGTGTGATTTCAAAGGGAATAGAGATCCCTCAAAAGGTAGAATATGAAAATTATTGTGATTTCATGTTAATTAATCATAAACCTGGGGGACTTCTGATTCACTTTGGTCAGAAAACTGAAAAGGGTATTAAGTGGTGTTACATTGGTAAAAAATTATGTTAAGTTAAAAAGTTGGGAGTGGAAGAGGAAGTTCTTAGTTTATATTTTAGAACTATGGGTTTTTCTGAGCTGTTTTTGCAGATGTGGCTTCTTGGGCTCTAAGTCGCTTATTGGAAAGAGAAGGTTTAAGAAATGGGAAAAGTTAGTGGATGAGTTTTTAAATGTTTTAGGTGAGACTAGGGAGCAGCTTAAGGATGTAGGTATTGATGGAGTTGAGAGCAATCCTCGGCAGGAAACTTCTAAAATAATTTGATGGTTTATACTGTTAATAAGTTTGGGGTAAATATTAACAATTGTGGAAATAGTTGGCTAATAAAAGCTAGATTGGTGGGAGTGGTGAAGCTTAGTAAAGTAGCTTCAAGGACCATTGATTTGCCGGAAGATTTTTCGTTTGAATTAATGGCTTCGGCTTATAATTTTTCATGGTATTTTGATGGATCCGAGCTAATAATTCCAATTGGCCACGGGGAGTTAACTATAGCGGTGGTAGGGAAAGAAGGCAAAGAAGAGTTGAGAATAACACTGTTTTCTCAAAAGAAAATTAATTACGTCGATGCTTTATTTGAGAAGGTGGAGGATGTTATAGGGATAAACGAGGATCTGAAAGATTTTCATAAGATTTGGAGGAGGGATCCGCTGCTTTCTCAGTCATATGATTTTCTTAGGGGGTTTCGTTTGAGAAAGACTGGTTTGTGGAATGCGTTGCTTATAGGAGTGTGTCAGCAGAATGCAAGTTTTAGGCAGGGTTGGAATATGCTTGCGTTAATCTATAAAAACTTGGGGTTAAAGGTTGAAATTGAGGGAGGGAAGGCGACAATTGTTCCTCCGAGTCCGGAGAGAATAGCGAGGTCGAGTGTTGGTGAGCTTAGAAAGTGTAAACTCGGCTATAGAGCTGAGGCAGTTAAAAAATGTGCTGAGGCATTTTATTCAGGCATTCTTTCAGAGGAAGACGTGGATAAATACGGTGAGGAGGATTTAACTAGGGTTAAGGGTATTGGGAAGTATACTGCTAGATTAGCCTTGATACTTTCGGATAGGAGATATGAGCTTCCTCCGATTGATAGGTGGCTTGCTAGAATTATTAGTGAGGTGTATAATGTGTCTGTGGGGGAAGCTGAGGGGGAATGGGTTTCTAGGTGGGGTAAGTGGTGTGGTTTGGCTGCATTTATCACTACGCTGGCTCTTGACGCTGAGCCGTTAACTCAAGCTTTAAGAAGAATTCGGGAGGGAAGGGTTACACCAACATTTAATGAAAGCAAAGTTACTCCGCTTACTCTTTGGAAATTTATTTAGCGCGCTAAGAGGGTGGGCATGGTGTCTACTGAGCATTGGTATGTGTGGGATGGAAGGGAAGATCGTTTTGTACCTGCTAAGCGTCCATCGCAAGATTCTAAAATGGTTGAGGCGTTGCAGCATCTTAAAATTCGGCTTGCAACGGTGAATGATCGGCAGAAACTTTTTGATTTTCGTCGTGAAGCGTTTGAGAGTGAGCCGGAAATTTGGCTTCCAGATGAGCTTGAGTTGAATGAGATTCGTAAAAATGTTGATGAATGGAAGCCATCGAAGTATCCTAATGATTTTATTATAGTTGCTGAGCTTAATGGTGAGATTATAGGTTTTCTACATTTAACGATTTGTTATAGGTTATTTAATGGTGGTCCCTCTGCGTGGGTTGAGGATCTCTTTGTTTTGAAGAAGTTTCGAGGCTATAAGGTTGGAACGAAACTTATGGAGTTTGCGAAGGAAATAGCTAGGAAGAGGGGATGTAAAACCTTAAAGCTGATTGTAGGCTTGGAAAATCTAGCAGGATTGAGATTCTATGAACATTGCGGCTTTAGAATTATTAAGGTAGGCCTAGCAACTATGAAGCTGAATAATTCAAAATGAAAGAGCAACCAAGAATACCTTAGAGCAATAAGTTAAAATTTTCAAAACAAGATTAAGTGAAAAGTGACATGCAATTATATCAGATATCCACTATAGATTTCTAGACGTGTATGGTCATTTTAACCATTCACTCATCTTTAACGTTCATTAGTTTCACATGTTACATACGATGTTTGCTGTTTTCTTTATGGGTATGTGTCTGGCTAGTGTTGCAAAGGTCTGTGTGACTATTTCGTATGTTACGGGTTTTTGGTCTTTTATTGGTTTATTGATATGCGTGTTTTCTCCATCCTATGAAATGAATGGTTATTTTTCTTTCTTCCCAATGAATTCTATAGATCACTCGTATCTTACCTATTCTAATGCGGAAGGTATCTTTGTATCCTTTTAGTTTGATGATATCGTAGTCTTTGACTGGTATTGGATTTATTTTTAAGGTTTGGATTAGGTTTAATATTTTGTTTTTCTGTTGTTTGTTTAGTTTTTTGATGAATTTTAATACTGATTTCTTTGCATTGACTGTGAAGGTCACCTTTTGAGCGCCTCTATTAGATCTTTTTCGTCGATTATTTCTTCTTCGCTTTCTAAGGCTTTTTTCTCGTCATTTAATGGTTTTTCTTCTTTTAATAGCAGGTCTATAATGGTTTTGTACATGGTCACTAGTTCATTAAGGCGTTCTTTTATTTCTCTAATCTCCTTTTCTAGGGTAACCATTTTATGACACCTAATTTTACACATTATTTGCTCTAAATGATATAAAAGGGTTTTTGAATTTTCAACTGTATTGCCTAGTGTTAATGTCAAAATGTTCTTAGTTACGAGTCTTATTTCTTGGTGCATTCATGTATTGGCCTATTTTTCTCTTTACTTTTCTATGAATAGATGAACAGGAGTTATTTGCTACTATTAGAGAAAATATGATCGTAGATGAAGTGTGAAAGTTTGGGGACGTAGACCGCGCCTATTCTTGTTGGAAAAGAAGATATGTTCCTAGGTGAAAGAGGAGGATAAAGAGAAAAAGCATCTTTGTAAGGTTAAAACTAGGTGGCAAAAAACTATAATATAATTTTAATCAACTTCAAAAAAGAAACACGGGTGTTTATGCTCAAATTGGAGATGAAAAGTTCTTTTAAGTTAGGGGAGTTTAGGGAGTTAACGGAGACCATTGGACAATTTCTACAGGATGTAGTAGAAAAGTATTTGAGAAGATGATGGGAGGCATTGATACCGTGATGCCTGATAAGATTGTTAAGAAGGGTGATAAATGGAATCTTGGTGAAAGCTGGTTTTGAACTGGTATATGATGGTATTGAGTTTGTTAGGAGGGTTGGGGAGGCTGTCTTGATATATGGGTATAGGCCTATTGAGATTTGTTGGATGACGTGGTTCATACAACCTGAAGGTAAAGAGGTGAAGATGAAAATGCTCAGGTATTCTTTCAAAATTTAATATATGTATTAAGTTGATGTAGGGATGTAAGGTAAAGTAAAAGAAATGGAGTAGTTTTTGTAATGTGGTATAGGTGGCTGAGACTGGGAGACAGTAAATATAATTTTATGTTGGTAATATGTGTCCAATAGTTTTTAGAGGTGTGTTTGGATGCGAACTGTAGCTGTGAGGTTGCCGGATGGTGTTATTAAAATTATTGATGAGTTGTGTAGTGGTTTAGGTGAGAGTAGGGCGAAGGTTTTAAGGGAGATTTTAATGGAGGGTATTAGGGTTTTAAGGTTGAAGAGGGCTTTGAAAATGTTGTCTGAGGGTAAGGTTACTGTTTGGCGGGCTGCGGAGATTGCGGGTTTATCTTTGTGGGAATTTATTGAAGTTATTGAGAAGGAGAAAGTTGTGTTGCCTATTTCTGTTAAAGATGTTGTTAAGGATTTAATGGAAGGTTTTAGAGATTGATCATCGTTTTGAATGCGACGCCACTGATATATGTTACCAAGATAGGTTTTTCATGGATATTTGAGAAGCTGAGGGGATTAGGGGTTAAAATTATTGTTCCAGAGACTGTTTATCAAGAAGTTGTTACAATTGGTAAAGAAAAAGGGTTTAGTGATGCAATGATTGTTAATGAGTTGGTTAAGAAAAATGTCTTTGAGATTAAGAAATGTTTAACTAGAAAATGCTGTTAAACGCTTGTTGGAAACTACTTTTGGAAGAGAAAAGCTAATACATAGGGGAAATTGAGGTTCTTGCGTTAGCGATGGAACTTCAAGGTATTGCTATTATAGATGAAAAGAATGCTAAGAGAATTGCAGAAGCAATGGGAATAACGGTTCATGGCACAATGTATTTGTTTATAATTCTATATCGTCATAGAATAATTAGTAAGGATGAGTTAGTCGCCATTTTTGATGAACTTGTTTCTCACGGGTGGAGAGTTAGTGTTGAAGATTATATTAAAATAAAACGAAAAATAGAGCTGTTATAGTTTAAGCAATAGAGATTTAGATTTATGTTTGTGTTTTTATTGGTTTTGTTTGATATGTTTAAATGTGTGGTGTAGTTTTATTACGCGTTGCTTTTATGGTTTCTTTTGATTTTTGTACGGTTATGGTTTGTTTTGGTTTTGTTGGGTTAGAATTTTGGTTTTGAAAGTAATTTCGGTAAAAATGTTTATTTGTTAGAGAGATTTATTTATTATTGTTTTGTTGTGATGTTGATTTGGATAGTTTAGGGGTGTGTGAATGTTGGGTGGTTCGAAGGTTAGTGTTCCTAGGTGGCTTGTTGAGTTTTTTGGAAGTGAGGAGGGGGCTTTGGAGGAGGCTTTAAGGTTAGCTGAGATTGTTTATTTGCCTTTAATTGAAAAGATTAAGAGCATTAAGGGTGTTGTTGAGGATGTTGGGAGTGAAAGGGATTTGACTGAAGTGGAAAGCAGAGAGGAGATTGTGAAGGGGCTGAAGGAGACTCGTAGGAGGATATATAGGAAGTGGGTGGAAGAGTAGTTAGGGTGGTCCTTGATAGTAATGTTTGGATACTTTAGTTAAGGGTGAGGAGGATGCTAGTAAGCTTGTTGAGATGTTTTTAAAAAATAGTGTTGATATTTGTGTACATGGTTTGATAATCGAAGAGGTTTGGAGAAATATAGTTGATTCAAAGAAAAAGGCTAGTTTTATCCACATTCTCCTTTCACCGAATGTTAAAATTTATACTTGGAAATTTCCTAAGGATATGGTGGATAAATATGGGAAATTTGGCCTTAGCGATGGGGATCCGGTTATAGCGGCTTTCGTAGAAATGGTGAAGGCTGATGTTTTAGTGACTGAGGATAGTGATTTTAATGTTATTAAAAATAAGAGTAGCATTCCCTTCAGAATTATGACGATTGTTGAGTGCCTTGAAGCATTAAAGTGAAGAATTTGTTTTTAGCGCGCGCTTTATATTAAGTGTTTTTGATTTCTTATTTGATGAATTTCTTAGGGGAGATATCAAGATCAAAAATGTATCTTTCGTTATGTGGTATCTGTTATGTTATCGATACTGGTTGTTTCTCTATTTGTTCAAACTCTTATTTTTATTGTAGAGCTTGGAATTGTATGTATAGTTTTACATCCAATTTGTAATAAATGTGCTTTGAAATTATTTCTTTTTAGCATTTTGTGTTATGGTTTATTTCCTTTATTTGTTGGGGAACGTGGCTGCTTTATCAGCATTTAAATATGGTATTAAGCTTCCTAGAGTACCATACAAGATTAGGATGTTGTTTAATGAAGTTTTATCAACCCTTAATGTCTGGGTGGAGAGGGAAGATATGGATAGTAGATGTTGAAAGGTGAAACTTCTTTTACAAGTGATTTGTGTAAAAATAGATGTTGTAAGGATGTTTCTTTTTGTAGGAGTTTTGTCAGTTTTTGTGTATTGTTGTTCTAGGCAGGCCTGTTATTTTTGCTGTTTGATCTCTTGTTAGTGGACTGTATCTTTTTAGTAGTTTGAGAATCTCTTTTCTATCATTATGTTTCCCTTAAAATTTGATGTAGTGTCTTAATTTATAATAAGCTTGTGGAAAGATTAAAATAAACTTATTCAGTATGTTAATGGTGTAAATAAGAGGGTTTAAATGATTATTGGCTCTGAGTAACAAGTGGAGATAAGAAACGGCTTAATGAGAGCAGTAAAGGAATTAAAAGCTAAAAGATGCGACGAGGATATTCCCCAGGGAATTTAGAAGGGAAGTAGCGTTAAAAGAACAGCTTTGACTATTCTATTATTCATTTAATCTTCCTTCTCGTCGAAATATTTGCAGAAAATGTCTGGTGACCATTTGTTGTCCCAGAAACTGTAAGATTTTTTACATTTATGGCGGCACGTTAAACAGACAGGGTGTATATTGTGTTTTCTAGCGTAGGCATCTTGTTCTTCCCAGTTTTTAAATTTTCTTTTCCTCCTTCTTTTTTCAATTTCCTCGAAAAACCAGATCATATCCCAGGGTTCGCCGGCCATTTTAACCAACTTTCTTTTATTTATCTTATATTTTAAAGGCGTAGGTATAATTTATATGTTTTTAATCGTTTTGTCATTCTTCTTCCCTTTTCCTACAATATAATTGGTTATAAACATGTAATTGGGTTTTGTTACCATGTCAATTATTAAATGGTATGTTATTTATTAATGAGGTGTGTCATAGCCTTGTTTAAAGTGTTATGAATCTGTTTTTATTAATTTATCGATTTCTTTTCGTTTTAGTGGGTTTGTGTAGAATGTTGCGTTATTGTGGTGCCATTTTACTTTGTCGCGTGAGTCTTGTCGTATATAACCTTTGCGGAGAAGTTAATGGACGCTTATTTTGACTTCTTGTGGTGAATGTTCAGATAGTTCGATGATTTTTCTTAGGCTTACTCTGTGAGGGCTTGTTCTAAGTATTTTGAGGACTTTTAACTCGATGGGCGTGAGCGGGGTTGGTTGAATTTCTGACGGTGAACGGAAGTTGGAGTAAATTATTTCCCCATTTTTAAAGATTATGAGTTCTCCAGGGTGGAAACTTACCCATGCTTCATCTGTAAGTCTGTTTGTTGCTATTATGAATCCTCTTT
Source organism: Candidatus Baldrarchaeota archaeon (assembly GCA_016840485.1). Classification (GTDB taxonomy): domain Archaea; phylum Asgardarchaeota; class Baldrarchaeia; order Baldrarchaeales; family DXJG01; genus DXJG01. The sequence continues at coordinate 990 of JAEOSG010000093.1, read as the reverse complement.
GCCTGGGATCTTTTTCCTTGGCCAGATTGATTTCCCAGTCTTTATCTGCGAGGTGGATTTTACCACAAGCCTATTTTGCAATAAATATTGAGCATAAGAATGTTCAGAGACGTGTATATAGGAAAATTAAAAAGTATGGGAAGTTGTTTTGAAGAGAGCTAGGTTGAAGATTGAATTGGAATAGGTTGAATGGAGGTGTTTGGTGTGGGTTTTGTGGTTTATGTGAATTTTCTGAATAATAAAGTTGTTGTGCATAATGTTACTTGTTGAGTTTATAGGCATCATAAGAGAGATGGGACTGTTAATGGTTTTTGGTCGGATGTATTCGAGAGTTTTGAAACAGCCTTGGAGTTTGCTAAATCCACGGGGAGAAGGAAGATTGATTCATGCGCATTTTTGTGTAAAAATACAGGGGTAAAAGTAGCTTGTCATGAATTAACAATGGGATGTGAACGTTCTACCTCCTTTGTAATTTTAAGAATATTCGTATTCATTATGATACTTAAAAGAGGTAAAAAAGTAGATCTTAACTGCGGATTACGTGCTTCTAATAATTCTTCTTCCTTTCTTTTTATTGAAGGAGAATTTTTTGACATAATTTGTATTTGTTTTTAGTTAATACATATTTTCTTTCTTATTCTTAAAAAGTTCTTTGTCTTCAGAAATCCAGTTAAGGATTGAACAGTATCTTATTGGGCGTTCGCCTCTAGAAAGTTTGTAAATAATGTTTTCTTTCGGCTTTTCTATAATTATTAATAATAGTTCTTTGTCGTCGTCTAGTGGTACACCGATCATATGAATTATTGGTTTTTGGTTTTAATGTCTCCACTGATAGTAGTTGAGTATTTGGTAGATTTAGAAGTAGAATTTTCTTGTTGTGATTATTTGGTTTTTGCCTTCTATGTAGGCTACGCCGAGTTTTGTTAGTGATGCAACTCTATAATTTTTTCCGTGGTCTGATAGATATCCTTTTCTAACTAGGTTTTTGAT
>JAEOSG010000290.1 GCA_016840485.1 Candidatus Baldrarchaeota archaeon | reverse complement strand
AGATGTGTATAAGAGACAGGATGTAGTATGTACGTCCAAACCTAAATCTTTAGCTAGAAACCTTGCAGCAACAGAAGAGTACATGGGATTTATTTTTACTAGAATCCCGTCCACCTTCTTTACGAGAATTTCCATCTGCGTTAAGTATTCCCTAACCGCCCACTTCGAAATTTTCCTATTCGCTTTTCTGCATATCGTCTTTTTCTTTGATCTTTCTAGGTTTTCAACCACGTAATATTTCACTCCGTGGTTTCTAGCATACTTCACGAGCTTTGCAAGGGCTTGTCTTCTCAACCCCTTTGCTTTTTCCCTTGGAAAACCGTGAGATGTAACCTCTGGGAAATGTTCACTCTTCACATCTAACAAAATTCCATTCTTATTTATAATCACCATGTTTATTCTGTCTGAGTTGAAGTCGAAACCAGCAATGTACCCAACGATTTTATTTCGTGAACTCTTCTTGAAAAATTGCACATATAGGTCAATAGGTATTGAAATGTGTAAAAAGAAGTTGATTTTTCCGTTTTCCTCTTTTAGAACTATAGATGCTCCGTAGCTATACTCTTCGGAAATTAATTTGCTAACAAGGTCAAGATATTTCTTTCCAAACTTTGTTTTTAATTCTAGCCACTCGTGTTTTCCGTCTGCATGAGGAATCTTCACCAGAACTTTGTCTGTGGAGATTAATCTAATGTTGCGGTTTCCCTTTTCCATGTTACCAGAACAACCCACAGAAAACAGTTGCGGTTTCGTGAGCTTAAGTTTCTCTTGCGATACATATAGTTTTGCCTTTTTCATTGCTGAACTTGCATACCATGCATTACAAAGAAATTTTGTTAGCCTTCTTTTACTTTCCGATGCTTCAAATTTCTTTCTCATATGGTAGTGAGCCATTTCTACTGCATCTCTGAACATCCTCATGAGATGTAGAAGCTTTGCTTTATTTACTGGGTCGTCGACTGTAAGTTTTCCGATTACTGTTGCTTTTCCTTTACCTCTTTTAGCCACAGTTCTATCGCCTCTCTTATCGCCTTTTTAATCGCACCATAATGACCAAACTTTTTAACAGCCTCAATTTCAAATTCTCTCCAAAGCCTGTCTGGTATATCGATAGTTTTCCTAACCATCTATGACACCTATGAAAACTATGAAAAGTAAAACTTTTAGGAATTATGATCACAATATACTATGCTGAGGTCGATGAGGTCTTGAGGCTGATGAGAAATGATGAACTCAGATTCGCCGATGGCTCTGGGAAACACAGCGACTCTCTGGAGCCGTAGGCGGGTCTGGGAGACCAACAGCCGTAATGACCAAACCGTCCTTAACATTACTAAACACTCCCTAAAACGGACGGTTTGAAGAACGGTAGAGGTGAGTAGGTTAACGCTTTATATTTGGATACTAATGTTATAATAGCTAGATATAAGCCTGCAGATCCATTGCATGAAGTTTCTGATAAATTGTTAAGTAGCGGAAAGTTTGAGTTTTTTATTTCTCCAATAACATTGTTTGAGTTGTATTCTGTTATCTCGAGATTATATCCAGATATGATTTTTCCTCAAGAGGTTGGAAGTATTTCAGTGGGTACATTGGTTCATTTTATTGTAGAAGACTGTAATTTAAAACTTGTATCGAAAAATTATCTTGTAACAACCTACTTTAGGAAACAGAAGATAAGGATGCTCTTTGAATATTTGATGTCGATGATGTTAGCTGAAAAATTAAAGCTAAGAGCGCTAGATCTCCTTCATATTGCTTATGTTGCTATGTTAAGAGACAACATACAGACATTTGTAACTGGAGATAGTGAAATTTTAGAAAGAAAATCTATTATAAAAGATATTGTTGGAATTGAAGTAGAACATCCCAAAAACTTCTTAGATGACCTGTAGTTCAAAATAAACTTTTTATTCATTGTTATGTTGTAACATTTGATTTTGTGTTGGTTAAGCTTATTATGATTCTAATGTTTTTCGTTCATTTAGCTGGAGTTGACGAAGCTACCGATCTAATCACTATTTGATTTTCTTCTGGTCGTTTTGTTGCGTTTTGAAATGTTATTCGATGTGATGGGTTTTTATGTTGAGTTTTTTGCTTATTTCTGCTTGTTTTTGGTCGCTTGTTAATAATTCACCGTATTTTAGCGCTTGAGCTAGATATATGGAGTCGTAGAATGTTATTTTGTGGTTTAATGAAATTTTGAAGGCTTTATCGACATATAGATTTCCTGGTTCAAGTATAAGAATTTCTTCTTCTACCATTCTCTTCAACTGTTCACGTAAGACTGTTGCGGTGTCTTTGGTTATTCGATTGAAAAGTACTGTATGTTTCCATATAGCGTTTGAAACTTCCTTTATTATGTGGTCAACTGAATATACACCCATCGCCAAATATTTTCTAACTTCTTGCCAATTTTCTTCTTTCAGTAGGTATTTTGAGAGGGATGATGCGTCAATTACTATCACGGTCTTCCCTCACATATTTTGTTACGGTTCCTTTGGGAACCTCTGGTAACTGTTCAACTACTTTGTCTATTTCTTCTAACACTTTTTCTCTCCACAACTCCTTAACCTTTTCCTCGATAAATTTCCTTATCTCCTTACTCC
>JAEOSG010000289.1 GCA_016840485.1 Candidatus Baldrarchaeota archaeon | reverse complement strand
GCGTGCATGGCAAAGTCTAAAGCCTCTTTGGCGATTTTTATGCCGATTTCCTCTAATGCTTTGGCTAACTCCTTTGCCGCGGCTTCACTTACTCTTTCTGCTCCAGCTTTTTTGCATAATCTATGCATTGGAGCTATAGCTAATTCTAAACCTGCCATAAAGACCACTTCGTGGCTTCTTTTTTTATTTAAAGCAATATTTAACGTTTATTATCTAGATTCTGGCAAAAATATTATTTTATTTAATTTTAGAGAGCTTATTTTGTTTAAAACACTATTTTGAATCATTACCGCTTGGGAATTCGAAGCGTGAAAACTTTGTGTTTGTCCGGTTTTGAGAGGAAATCATAAAAGCAAGTAGAATTGTAGTTTTATGCTCAAAGTGATGGCCAATGAAGTTTATTGATGCTCATATACATTTGTCAGATAAAGAGTATGCCGACTGTGTCGACGAAATCATAGCTGAAGCGAAAAGCGCTGGTGTTGTAGCTTTGGTTTCGAATTCTATGGATTTTGAAACAAGTGCAGGAAGTCTGGAACTGGCTAAGCGATATTCAGAAATGGTTTATGCTGCTTTAGGCATTCATCCATGGAGTGTAAATGTCTTAAAGGAAAATGAGTTGCAAGAGACGTTGGATTTAATCTCAAAAGAAAGGCGAAATAGTTCTGTGGTTGCTATCGGGGAGATAGGGTTAGATTATAAATATGAAAAGATATGGGACAAACAAATGACGGTTTTTGAGGAAATGCTACATTTGGCTGAGAAACTGGATTTGCCCGTCATAATTCATTCTCGTGGCACTACGGCGCAAATTGTTGAAATGCTGCCTTCCTATAGCGTTAAAAGAGTTCTATTGCACTGGTTTAGCAATCCTATTAGTGCTTTAAAAAAGGCTGTGGAAAAAGGCTACTACATCACAGAAGGAGCGCCGACGGTCTATTCTAATGGGATACGTGAAGTTGTTAGAAGAGTACCATTAACCAATCTGCTTACAGAAACTGATGGTCCCGTACGCTTTTTTAAACCGCCATTCAACGGGAAAAGAACTACTCCAGCCTTTATTCCAATGATTGTTGAAGCCATAGCGGAAATTAAAAAAATGAATGTTTCTGAAGTTGCAGAGCAGATAGCAAAGAATTTCGAAGATTTTTTCGGAGTGAAGTTAATCGATGTGGCAACTTCTGAATAAAAATTTAGTGTACGCATAAAAGAATAAACAGCATCATTAAAGCTTGGATAAATTTTCTAGCAAGTTTAGATGTGGTCAGCCAAGTATGATATGTCAAATTCTCTCATAGTAAGTTCTGACATTAAGTTCGCTATGAAGCTTTCAAACGTGTCTATGACACCACCCCATTCAAAAGCGAAATCATGCATCAACTTTGTGTAATCATCATAGTCCTTGTGGAAAGAAACCATTACGAGATCTCTTCCACCCAGCCCCTGACCGTCAGCTGCGTATATTACATTCGGGTGCTTTTCAAGCCATCTCTTTGCTTTCTGAACTATTTTTAGTGCTCTCTCTCGAGACGGGTAGCCTTTTAGCGAACTAAAAGTGAATGCAATTATCTTATACCCAATTTTTCCAAAATTTGGAACAACCGTGTAAGACTTCACAAACCCTTGCTTTTCAAGACAAGTTCTTAATCTGGTAACTGTTGGCTGTGAGCCCCCGAAACGTCTGGCAATTTGTCGATCGCTCAATTTGCAATTCTTCATCAAAACTTTGAGAAGTTCGATCAGCTTTTGAGTTTTCATATTCAAATCTATAAAATTCTTATTCTTAAAAAATTAATGGAATATTAAATAACTTCTAGTTAACCTTACACATGAGTTTATTACCTTTGTACGGATAATTATAAACCCTCAGTACTAATTTAGAGCTGAATACGCCAGTACGACTGGTCATTTTTCCTTTTGCCAATTCAAAATTCCCATCATTTTAGATTTTAAATCATGACAAGATTAAACGTATGACATGTTTTGATGTTATGTCAAAATTATGTTGGGAAAAGTTAAATTAGTGTTGTTGTTTATGAGAGTTTACTTTGCACTGCCAAAGTGGTTGAAGAGATAATGCAGTTAAAACAGCAAGTGGAGGAGCGTAAAGTTTGGGAAGTGTGCGGACAGAACATATTAAACGAGTAGCTAAAGAGCTTATTAGACGTTTTCCCAACAAATTTTCCAGAGATTTTGAACATAACAAACGTAGTGTTGAAGTGCTTATTAGGGGAGCAACGCCGAAGGTTAGAAACCAGATTGCAGGTTACATAACAAACGTCTTTTCAAGAATGCAACCTTCATCTTCGCAGGTTGAAAACACGGAAAGCGGATAACTTTTAAAATATGTTTTCAATCATTTAGAACCGCAGTAGAGGACTAATTAAGCATGATGGACGCGTATAGAAAGGGATGGGCACTCCGATACTTGCGAGAAGCAAAAGCCGAGCTACAAGCAGCAAGGAAAATACCTTACATGGCTCCAAGCATGGTTTTAGAAGCCATAAGAAAGGCGCGGAATGCCATATACTACAGCCTCGGAGAGCCAGCATTTATAGAGAACATCATAAAAGAAACTGCACACCAAGCGCAGACAATAAATGACCCGATTTTAAGATGTCTAATAGAAGTGGAAGTGATAGTTCAGCAGATGGCTCAGTTGGGCGAAGTTGACGG
>JAEOSG010000288.1 GCA_016840485.1 Candidatus Baldrarchaeota archaeon | reverse complement strand
TTTTTTTTTACCTGTGAGTCCTTGATTTGAAATCGCTTTTTCGGCATATTAGTAGCCTCCTTTCCCTACAAGAGTACATTTTAAACGGTAATTCCCCTTATTCTTCTCTTTAAAGGCAATTCCGCACAACGTTTTGAGTATATCTGGAGTCCAGCCGTCAAGCTGGATTTGGGCAAAGTGCCGATGACACGAAGCTAGATACCCGCTTGTTATATGACCGAGCCCACGAAGTGGGCGAGGCAAGGAAACCGAGGGTTTCCGCAGAGTTGCCCTTCGCCCGCCCATTGAGATAGCGTTTTCCAATGTGCTCCAAACAATATTATCTGTCATTTTCACCCTCTTTTTTGTGTTGTAGTAACCGTATGACCCCCACCAATAAATTCATTCTTGGTACAGATGACATATATCGTTTATAGTCATCGCCAAACTTCTCGACGAGTCGCTGGTCTTCTTGTTTTGAAATTAAGTAGATACATGTCATGCCTAGAACCCCAACAATTATCGTCAACCAATGTTGACTCCATAACATAATTACAAGATACATGAGTAACCAACCTAAATAAAGCGGATGCCGAACAACAGAGTAGATTCCTGTGTCAACAAGGACTGTGGTCTCAGTCCAATCATTTTCCTTTTTCACCTTGCCCTTGCTACGAAAAACAAATCTGGGTAGAAATATTAAAACAATGCCAACTGCGAAGATTATCCATCCAGCATACCGTAGCTCCTCGATACCAGCAGGATTACCTAAGAACCAGAGAAAGATATATGCCAAGACCAGCAAAACACTCGCAACATAGAACAGGAACCCGCCCTTCATCCATTGTTTCATATTCTGTCCTCTCCCTTCTGATTTTTTAAATTATCAGATGGACAATCATTTTCCTGTCGATCTTTATGTATATGCCTTAGGTAATCACTGAGTATATAGTGCCAAGCTGCCTCAATCAAGAAAAATACCGCGAGAAATCCGAAGACTACAGACCACCATTGCGAAGCGAAATACGACCATTGGAGAGCCATGGTTATTCCTGCAATCAAATTCATTGTTCCAACTAATTCTGTACCTGAGAATGTTTCCTTCAGAAAGTTTTTCATCCTTTATCATCTCCTTTTCTGTTTTAGTACTTTTAGAGGGCGAAGGGCAATTTTATATAACGTTCTGCGGGGTATCCAAGGTCCTGAGCGATAGCAAAGGATTTAGGCAAAGCCGACAAGCGGAGCCGGATACCCGCCTGAGTTTGTCGAAAACTTGTTTTAGGGAGCCAGATAGATGATTATTTGAGAATGCGAACAACCGCTATAGTATTGGGTGTGAGGTGCTACGCTTGTGTTAGATGCATGTTACGTTGCTTTATGCATTATTATATTTTTCTCATCAGTTTCCAATACCAAGTTTTGCAAGTTTTCTAAGATTGTAGGCCATGCAAATAAAGTTCCATATAATTCTGACTTTTCTCAATGTTCTATGCAAGAATCTCTTAAGATTAAGAACTCTCATACCAAAACACAAATGGTAGAATGTATATTACTATGAATTGTGAAGTATTTCGACAGGCTCCGCTGTTATACGCACCCGTAAGAGTCGAAGTGACCAAAGGGTGCGGAGAGTCGTGAGCAAGAGGCCACACTACACAGCTATTTTTGTACATCTGCCTCCTTCTATTTTCCTATCATTATTATTGTTATGTTTATTAATCTATTTTCTTTGCATGTTCAATTCTTTCTTTCAGTTCTCCCATCCTATCTAATGTGTCTTTTGCATGGAAAAGATCCCATAGGTCATCACCCTCAAGTTTTACTACAATATAATCTTCTTGCTTGTTTTGGATTCTAATAGAGTTTGTAATCTTTTTACCAAATTTAAAAGGTGTAGCAATAATAAACACATCGTTGGTACCAAACGAAGAACAGCCTTTTGGAGCATATGCTTCTAACATTTCTAAAATAGCTAGACCTCTATAGACACTTGGGGGTTCGTCACATATAAAATTTATAATAATCTGAAAAGTTCCATGTAGCGTTTTAAGTTCGGCAGACACATCTGCAACGTATTCCAACCCTTCTAATCCTTCTAACTCCTCGCCCAATTCAACTTTATATCCCCATTCCATTAACCACTTTTCAAATGCTGTTTCTAGATATAGATGTCTGAAAAAAACTTGGGGATCGAGTTCTTCCGCTGAAACAAATTTAAATTCCTCTGGAGATATCTCAAACCATCTAGCTAACATAGAATTTGTAATTTCGGCCCCTAATTTAGGAGGATGTTTTGTTATCTCAGAGATGATACTCTCTAACTCCTTATCCTGAGGATAGGGGCTATCATAGGTCTTTTTTGCGCTTTCTATCCATGTTTTTATTCTATCCTCGCCGATTTTCCCACCTTTCTTCACAAAAAGGTTTGTCAATGCACCTACTACACTTCTCAAAAATTCTGCTTCAATCATTATTTATAACCTCCTTCTCGTTTTCATTGTGTGTTTTACATATTTGACGCACACAGTTTTCACCCGTAATGTAAAACCGCTTATATTAAAGCCTTTTACTCACGATTGCGTATAACTAGCGTATATGCGAAGTTGTGCCGAAGGCACAATTTGGGTGAGCATACCGAACCGCATATCCGCATGATAGTAAAAGAAGTGTCCATCTCTTATAAATCTTTTCTCAATTTCACCATTCTTGGAAT
>JAEOSG010000287.1 GCA_016840485.1 Candidatus Baldrarchaeota archaeon | reverse complement strand
CTACTATTGGGAAGATAATTAATGATTTCACTGAAAGAGCTTACATCTTGAAAGTACAACAGGTGTATATAAAAAGCAGAGGAGCTAAAAAGAACTTATGTCGATATTAGCAGGTGTTGTAACTAGGCATAAAGGTGTGCAACTTACAGATGCTCTTTGTGAATCCATTAAACGGACAATTTCACGGTTTCCAGATGATAAGGTTATAGAATTCCGAGATTCCCGGGCGCTGTTAGCTAAAATAGACATTGGTGCATATAACTCTCCAGGGTTTTTGGTGGGAAAGACGGGTTCAGTTTCTATGCTTGCAGGTGAGCCGTTACTCAATATTAATAATGAGGAAAATATCCGCACTCGCTGGAGCGATTTACAAATTCTTCAACGGAATTGGGATGAGGAAAAATGGGACATCGGAGCGGCCACATGCGGTGTATTCTGCGCTGTACATTACGAGCCCGCAAAAGGCCGAATTTCCTTGATCACCGATAGGCTTGGGATTCGCCCTCTGTACTATTGGATAGGGGAACAATATATAGTTTTTGCAACTGCTTTGCGTATATTAGAAGAGATTCCCATAATTCCAAAATGTATGGATCTAAGGGCGGTTACTGAGGTTGCGTCTTTCGGCTTTCCGCTCAACAATCGAACTCCTTACTGGAATGTTTTTGTTCTGAAAGCAGCCGAAATCGTTCAGATCGATGAAAAAGGCGTATATAATCGTCAATATTGGCGCTGGGATCAGCTTCAGCAATTAAATCTTTCCGAGAGTGATCTGTTAACTGAGGCTTACACACGTTTCGTTAAAGCAGTAGAACGTAGGCTTCGAACAGACAAAACCACAGTCGCATTTCTAAGCGGCGGTCTTGACTCTCGATGTGTTGTCAGCATTCTACGTGATAAGAATGTAACTGTACACACCTTCAACTTCGCGCTGCCTAGAACACAAGATCATGTCTTTGCGGCTGATTTTGCAAAAAAAGTAAAGACCATACATACCGTAGTGCCAATAAATCCTGGAAGTTGTGATGTACCAGGCTATGCCAAAACACTATTTTATGCATGGAGCACTTCCAAGCATAGAAGTGCATACCCCCCGGAGCGACCAAGGTTAGTGTGGTCTGGTGAGGGCGGAAGTGTCGGGATAGGTCATGTTTATCTTAATAGAGAAATGTGTAAATTGCTTCAATCTGGTAAAGACGATCTTGCAATCGACATGTATCTTAACAAGCAATACATAGGAGTACCTCTCAAGCTATTTAGCCCTAATATCGTCCATAGAATTGCTATGATCCCAAAACAAGGGATAGTAGAAGAGTTAAATGACATTCATTGTGAGGATCGTTGCCGTGGTTTTCACCTATTTTTGATGTTAAACGATCAGCGTCGACATCTTAGCAATCACTTTGAAGGGATCGATCTTCACAGAACAGAATTTCACTTACCTTTCTTTGATGGACATCTTCTGGAGTTAATCCTTGCGAGCCCAATTGATCTCTTTTTGGAACACCGCTTTTACCATAAATGGCTATATTGCTTTCCGAGTGCCGTTACAGCAGTCCCCTGGCAAACTTATCCAGGCCATGCGAAATGTCCTCTCCCGATCCCGAACAACTTGGCTTACCAGTGGGGAAAGGAGAGTACACACACACAGAGGCGCCGTAATCGCTCGCTCATTCATGAAACAGTTAGCTGGTTAAGGGCTGATGATTTCCCACATAAAATAATAAGGAAGGAACGTCTGGGGCTTGCAACATTGCTCACTTGGATGGGTTTACGGGATTATGGCTATGTCATGAAGAAAGCTGGGATTTTCTACAAATATTGGAAGCGCTGCAATGGAAATTATATCCTTTAACTTTTTTAAGTTGGATCTTAATCGAACGTATCTGCGATTTGGAAAAGTCTGCCCCCTCAAAAAACCTATCTGGATTAGATGTTTGTACAAGAAATACTTGTAACATAAAAATGTCCGTTATCAAAAAAGCCTTCAAAGGTGCCATTTGGCTCTCTTTATTTAGAGCCATAAGCCAGATGTTTTCATGGACTGCCACTATCATTGTTGCCCGTATTCTTGTTCCTGAGGATTACGGGCTTATGGAGATGGCTACAATTTTAACTGGTTATGTAGCACTTTTTAGTGAATTGGGATTAGGCACAGCAATTATTCAACGAGAAGAAATTAAAGATGAAGAATTATCCAGTTTATTCTGGCTCATGGTGTTTTGGGGTTTTATTTTGGCGTTCATTTGCATTATTTTGGCATATCCAACTGTAGCCATCTTTAATGAAAAAAGGATCTTAAGAGTAACTCAATCAGTTTCTCTTTTGTACATAATAGGTTCATTTCTCATCGTTCCACTTAATATTTTGCATAGGGAACTTAGATTTAAAGCAATAGGCTTTATAGATGCCACGTCTGTGATTGTTTCCTGTATAATGATGATAATCATTGCCAGACTTGGAGGAGGGGTTTGGACATTAATTGGAGGGAATATCATCAGGCAGTTTGTAAGGGTTATTTTAGTTTTTTTTGTTTTATCTTGGAGACCAAGACTATATTTTAACTTTATAAAAATTAAACCATACTTAAAATTTGGCTTAAATATAGCTGGAGCAAATTCATTGCATTATATATACTCGAAGTCAGACAGATTCTTTGGAGGAAGGATGCTAGGTGCTAATACCCTTGGGTATTA
>JAEOSG010000286.1 GCA_016840485.1 Candidatus Baldrarchaeota archaeon | reverse complement strand
GTATTAATTCAGGATTTCCGCCAAGATTGTTGATAAATTTTTTATTTACAATCTCGCGATTTACATCATGAAGATTGACACTCTAAAGCTCAGAAACTACGGAAATCTTTTTCGATCATATTTGGTAGCCATCTAATCGCAATATTCTCGGCAATCTGCTTACTTTTTCTTCAAATCACTCGGTTTCAGTAATATCGACAATTCAGTTGGTTTTATTGTGAATTACCTTGCAATATTTGTATCAGCAACAAGGTTGCTGAAACTTGCTGCAGAAGGGGGATACGTCGTATTTAAACCCCAAAAGGTTGGTTTTTACTATCGTTCCGATTTTAATAGTCTCTTTGATTCTGTTTGTGCTTGGAATTACGCTGATGATTTTCCCGATAGATGCTTCATTGATCGTGCTGGCGTTTATAGTAGCTTACAGGCTCGTTAAAATTGAAACTCAATTGTTTTTTGTGACATCACATGTTTTAACACCTTTCGTGCATCACCCTATTTTACCTTGCCCATCATCGCCACGAATGCGATCACAGCAGCAGCAAGACTGATGGCAAATCCGTTTGGGAATGGAATTGAAAATGCAGGAACAGCAAAAGCTCCGACCAAGATTCCATTTATGATTAGAAGGACTATTGTTCTCAACAAATCCTTCCCTGGAATCCCGATTTCCTCCCCTTTGTAGTGGAATAGATAAATCATGGTGAGTAAAGAAACATCTAACGGCATCAAAAAGGCATGGGGTAAAAATATTAAGGCAATTCTGTCGAAGTAAAATCCCAAACAAATGAGAATGATTGAGAAAATTATCGGCAGTGTAGACATCGAAATAGCCTTGCCTAAGATGAACTGACTCTTTTTCACAGGCAAAATCCTCAGAAAGTCTATTTCTTTCCCCTCAACTCTCAGCAGTATATCTGCATTTACGGTTGAGAAAAATGAGATAATCGCCATCATACCGATAACGAGTTCTTTCGGGAAGTTTCCATTTCTGACCATCATGAATACCGGGGGTAGGATGAAATAGAGGGGAATGAGCAAACCGGCGATCATAGAGGTTTTCCTGAAAACTAATCTCAGATCTTTGATCGCTAAAGCCAAGGTCGACCCACCAAAACCTGCAGTAAAGCTTCTAGGACTGCCCTCAATGATCACCTTGGGTTCAAGAATTCCTTTCCAGACTCTGTTTATGAAGAAACGATAAAGGAGTAAAAACACAAAAGCGTAGGCTACCAGAAGAATCGAGCTCTTTTCAGGCTCGAATATCGAGGATACGGAAAAGGGGTAGGTTATGAGATATCTTTCAAAAACATCTCCAAATCTCTCGCTATACCGCATCAGGTATCTCTGGAAGTAATTTAAACCGTAGAATGCGCTCATAATTGCTATTAAACCCGCTATAGCAACAACGCTCGGAATCGCCATCGTGAGAGTAGGAATTATGCCGAGTAACAGAAGTTCGCTTAAGTAGATTGCCCCGATTCTCACCGGCAAAACTTTTAGCGGTTCAAAAAGGCCTATAGAGAGGGAATGGGAGGAATTAACGACTGTAGCGTATAAAGCAAAACAAAAGATAAAGTCGCAACCGTAACTACTAAAGAGGACATCACAACCTTTTCATCCGTAAAAACGATCCCTGATGCAAGAAAAGTGCCAAAGAAAAGATAGAAGAACGAAATCTTTGCAACATTCCTCTTCACACTAACTTTCTTTAACGCTTTAAGCATCTTTTCATCGCTAAGCCTTGGATTTCTTTTGATCATTTGGTAGTGCAGTTCTTTGTAGAGGATTCTAACGACCTCAAACATATTATCCTTTTGAATTAAACCTCAAAACCTCAAAACTTTTCTCAACTCCATCAATATTCCAACTATTAGGTAAGAAATCAAAAAACTAAGGGGCCAAAAATAGAAATATGTTAATTTTCCACATTGGGGAACTAGCACATGCAGTTGAATCAGAAAGGCGAAAAATCCGTAATGAATGACGTATTCTGCCTCACAAGGTGGGTGTAAACAGCAACTCCAGTATGCGTAATTCGGTAAAAACAGCATCAGAATGAGCGAAAGAGTGATCTTGTTTCTGGTTACCTTCAATATCCTGTGTATGTTCATCTCAGTAACTTTTGTTTTCAACTCTAAAAAATTATGGTGGTGGAATTTTATAAACACAACCAGAAAAGATTTTTATCAGGCGTATGTCTTCTCTGTACTTCAAATGTACCTCAAAATAGCTGGTTCCATTACTTTTCAAGTGAATCGGGATGGCTCCACAGATATGTCCCGGATCCAGACTGCCTCCAACTACCTCCCCTTTTGAGTTGTATGCTCTGGCAAAAAGAGATGTCCAGTAATCCCTGTCGTATTCGCTTTTTAAATGTCCCGTTACAGCGATTCCAAGATCTCCTGGATTTACTCCGTACCATGCGGCGGTGGGAGGACACATATCCTCTTCTTTTAGAAAAACGAATTCTATTCTGGCATCCTCCAGAAGTATTTTTGACTTGTTACCTTTTGATTTACTACCTGAACTGCAATTGAAATATTTTCAGCATGGGTATAATCTTAATTTCAGGATTGAGTGGTGAAATTCCATGATTTCTTCAGATAGGGTGAGGAATTTGGGCCTGGTGGCTTTTCCTGGCCTGCAATAATTGTTACCGTGTATTTAGTTCCTGGTTTCAAGGGTTCTGCGAGATAG
>JAEOSG010000285.1 GCA_016840485.1 Candidatus Baldrarchaeota archaeon | reverse complement strand
TATGTAGGCTGTGGCGTGGTTTCCGAGGGTTATGATTATTTTTGGTTTTATGGTTTGGATTTGTTGGTCTAGGTAGGGTGTGCATGCTTTGGTTTCGTTTGGTTGGGGTGGGCGGTTTCTGGGTGGTCTGCATTTTAGGATGTTTGTTATGTAGACTTGTTGTCTTGTTAGGTTTGCTGTTGCTAGGAGAGTGTCTAGGAATTTTCCGGCTGCGCCTACGAAGGGTTTGCCTTTGATGTCTTCCCAGTAGCCTGGGGCTTCGCCTATGAGTATGGTTTTTGCTTGGGGGTTGCCTTCGCCTGGGACTGGGTTTTTTCTGGTTTTGTGTAGGGGGCATTTACGACAGTTTAGAATTTGCTGAGCTATAAGGGCTAGTTGGTTATGTGCTGTCAAACAAGCTTGCCTCCTAACACAATTATAATACAATTGTTTTCCTTGAGATTTGAGAAGTTTAACCTTTATGGACATTTGTAAATAATTTAATTAAATCTTCAAAAATAGCGTTATAACGTTTTATTTTGTCACTTTCCCAGTCTTTCTTGAAGTCTTCTCGAAGAATATACACTCCATCAAGTTCGTATTCTGCGATAATTCTATTTCTATGTTTACCTTCGTATTGTTTTCTTTTACTTTTTATGAAAAAATCTTCATCATTATCAGTAGTGGCTAAAAAAACACGCACATTTTTAGTTACATCCGAAGAAAGAAGTTTTAGTTTCCAATAACATGCTTGGGCAATTCTTTCTCTTAAACTTGTTTTGCAAGATATTATCGCCAAAATTTCGGATTTCCATGGTTCCTCAAAGTTATAGTCCACTATTGCCATGTCCGTATCTGGAAGCAGTAAATATTCACCGTATTTTATAGCAAGTTTCCTCGCAATAATTTCATTACCTTTGACTTCATTTTCTTTAAAAACGGTTAAACCATTGTACTGTGGGTTTTCGGACTTTAATCTATTGAAATAGCCTTTTAGAATAGAGTAAACTATATTTTGGAATTTATTACCTATATACGAATGCCAAGATTGCTCCGAATAATTTTTAACATATAATTCTTTTAACTCTTTAATCTCATCCCAAGCTTTTTCTGGAGGTATTTCGCCTTTTTCAATTTCAAAAATTAACTTTTCTACGCTTTTCTTAACGTCAACCATATTATTTCCTCATTTACGTGGATAATGCTTCCATTTAATCTCTCTTCGCCTAACTTTTTGGGGTTTACCATCTGGCTTTCTCATAATTAAAAGATATTTGAATCCGCGTAGATAGAAATTAAACCGTCTTGCACGATTATGCCACAAACCAGTATGAGACGACTGGCCCCTGCGAGCAACGCAAATAATATCTACGGGTTCAAAATATTTGCACAAACGATTGTAGATTTTGAAGCCTACAGGAGTAAATTTTCCTTTAACCCATTGATCGCCAATCAGCCATCCTAATACTTTTCCCTCTTTAAGAATTCGATGAGCTTCCTGCATCACTTTTTCAAGCTCATCATAAAATTGTGCAGTCTCACTAGAAATTTTACCTATATCGTCTGGATGGTCGTTATACCTAATATTATCTCCATATGGAGAGTCAATAAAAACCATGTCCACAGAATTATCCTCAAGAGGTATTTTTCTTGCATCGTTTTGGATGATTTCCGGTCGTGTGGGCGCGATATCATAACAAATACATCTTCGTTTTTCTTCTCTACAAACATCTAATGTCGTTCCACTTCCTGCCATCGGATCTACAACTAAATCGCCTGGATCAGTGTATCTCCAAATTAGGTTAAAGATAATCAAGGCAGGTGTAACACCAGGATACTTGTTATCTCCTTTTGGAGTTAATCCATAACTTTGTTTTGGAAAATCCCAAAAAGTTGTCGATTCTATCAGAGGAATTTCATCTTCAATGTCTACTTTGTCAATCGCTTTTTTGATTTTTTCCTTCTGTTCTAAAATTAATCGATTTCTTTCATCTGCAAATATTTGCGATGTTGTATTCAGTAATGTAGGATTAGGTACAAATAAGTCAAGAAAATCAAGCAATTTCTTTCCGAACAAAGGAGTATTTCTTTTGATTCTAAATTTTCCCAATATTCTTTTCGCGTTCTTTAAAGCTATTTTTTCTCCCAGAATTTCAACTTTTACTTGATATGGATATTTTCCATCCCATGCATCTGGTTCAATATTAACACCTCCATCAGAGACTGCTTTAAAAACTCCATATAATGTATCTGTATCCAGATTATTTAAAAACAGAATGTCTCCTTTTCTAATCCTAATAACTATAGGTCCATAAGCTTTTTCTGTTCCGAAAAGTAATCTTTCAAAACACTCTTTTTCAGTTTTCCGTGTACAAGCAAAAACGAAACCGCGAATAGGTTTGTCTTCATTTGAACTGCTCATTTTTCTCAAATTCAGTTATTCATTTTATAATTAATATACTTTAACAAGTCGATTTCAAGTTTCCATAAATTTTTCTTAGGGGGGTAGGGGTGTTTATTGGTTGTTTTCAACTCCAAAAATTAACCTTCCAAAAACCTAGAAAAAGTAGAGGGCTAGGGGACTAGGAAAATACCAAGAAAAACCACCCCATTTTCCAACACAAAACACACAAATTAAACTTCTAAGACACCCCTTAAAAACCACCAAACCAAAAACTAACAAGACAAACCAAAAGGAGAGTGAAAACCACAAACACCAAAACCCTTAACCCGC